>JAUXSI010000032.1 GCA_030679985.1 Candidatus Moraniibacteriota bacterium
GGAAGAACGGAATATTAATTGTTTTTAATGTTATGAAAAATTTAATCCAAGACACGCTTAGTAGGATAAAGACCGAACACATCGCGCCGGAGCCGAGATGGAAATTTTTGTTGCGGAAAACCGGAGCTTGGGTCTTGGTCGGCGCGGTGGTTTTTCTGGGCGCCGCGGCTATCGCGGCGGCGTATTATCTGATTTCGCAGTTGGATTGGGATCTATACCGGTTCACCCGCCGTTCGGCGGTCGCTTACGCGTTGCCGATAATCCCATATTTCTGGTTGATCCTGTTGGGCGTGTTCATCCTGGCGGCGTTTTTGGGGGTGCGCCGGACGGAAAGCGGTTATCGTTTCAGCGGATCATTGATCATCATCTTGATCGTTATCGGTATATCGTTGGCGGGATTCCTGATGGCGCGCGCCGGATTCGGCAGCCGCTTGAATAATATGATGCGTGGCGTGCCGTTTTATGAACGAAGCATTGAAACTCAAGAGAAACAATGGATGCAGCCGGAAGAAGGTTTTTTGGCCGGTACGGTCCGGTCCGCCTCCGAAGACGCGATCGGTCTGGATGATTTGGATGGAGAGCAATGGAATGTGAAAGTGGATGAAAAAACGCTCGTGCGCCCCGCGGCCGATGTTTCGACCGGCCAGATGATCAAAATCATCGGCACCAAACAATCCGCGCGTGATTTTTCAGCCACAGAAATCCGCCCTTGGATGGGACACGGTATGGCGGGCGCGGGCAACAGACAGAATAATGGCTGCGGCGCGGAAGAATCCGCTTCCTGTGGCAATCGCGGAAATATGATGCGAGGGCGGTGAAAACTTTCTTGGACCGCTTGCGTAGTATATTGTGCTAGCGGCAACTAATTAAATTAAAATTTAAAACGATGATTACGAAATATATCATATTGGGATCCCTCGGCTTGGTGGCGCTGGGCGCGGTCGCGACAAGCGCGTATGCCTATCAGGGAGATCCGGCCAAATTCGGACCGAACTATACTCCTGAACGGCACGAAGCGATGGTAAAGGCTTTTGAAAACAAGGATTATGCCGCTTGGAAATCCCAGATGGGAGATCGCGGCGCGGCAAATAGAGTGACGGAGCAGAACTTCGCGCGCTTTGCGGAAATGCGTAAGCTCAGACTGGAAGGTAAAACTGCCGAGGCTGACGCAATCCGCGCCGAACTCGGACTAGGGCAAGGCCAGGGCCGGATGGGCGCGAACCGCGGACAGAACGCAGGAGGAAATTTCGTCGATAAGAACGGGGACGGGATCTGCGACCGGATGCAGTAAAGGTTGAGAATATAAAAAAAGGGGTTTCAAAAACCCCTTTTTTATAGGAAGCGGCGCAACCGGTCATGGTTTTTTTGGCGGGTGGCAGGAAATCTTAAATTGGTTAGGCGAATAGGATTGTGAAAAAAAGAAACGGTTTTTGGTATAAACAATTGAGGATAGCGGGATTGGCTTGGCGAAGTTTGCGGAATAATAAGTTTCGTTCTTTTTTGACATCGTTAGGAATAATCATCGGTGCCGCTACGATCATTTTGGTAATCGGACTAGGTAAGGGAGCGGGGGAAAAAATAGAAGCGCAATATTCCAATATGAGCGTGACCACTATCTTGATAAATGCCCCTTCTACGGAAGGCCAGCCGTCCAAGCTGGATATAACGGATATTGGAAAATTGATGGAAAGCGAGCATATTCTCAAAGCGGTTCCCCAGCTGACTGGCAGGGTGGAAGTTTCCGGTGGTGAAAATTCTTTTCAAGCGGGTGTTTTGGGAACCTCTATGGATTTTTTTTCCATGGCCAATATGGAAATGCATAAAGGAAGGATGTTTACCCAAGCAGAAGAAGACAATCATGAAAAAGTGGTTATCATCGGCGCTACCGTGGCGGAGGAATTATATGGCAGTCGGGAATCGGACGTGGTAGGTGAGCAAATCGTGATTGGAAAAAAACCTTTTGAAATTATCGGCGTGGCTAGATACAAAGGCGGATCAATCGGCCCAGTGACGGTGGATGATAGCGTGATAATGCCTTATGATTCATCCTATCGGTATGTTCTGGGTAAAAACGGCCGTTTCAATATAAACTTGGAGGCGCGGGATGTGGATAGTATCGAGGTGGCTATGGAAGATGCGGGAAAGATTTTGCGTGAATCCCACAATATCGGTTCTGGGATGATGGAGGATTTCCGTCTGCGGGATATGGGGGCTAACGTGCAGGCGGCGAAAGATAGCGCCCGCACGATGTCGTTCTTGTTGGGCAGCGTGGGATTTATCGTCCTGCTGGTGGGCGGAATTGGGATTATGAATATCATGCATATCATCGTCAAGGAGCGGACCAAGGAAATCGGTATCAGAAAGGCTATCGGTGCTAAGAAATACCATATCCTATTGCAATTTTTATTGGAAGCGGTCATTCTTAGTTTTTTTGGAGCGGCGGTGGGATTGATCTTGGCAACAGTCATATTTTTCATCCTGAAGAATTACGGATTGGATATCGTCTTGGTTTGGTGGAGTTATGGAGTGTCATTGGTTTTTACGGTGGGCATAGGGGTTTTCTTCGGTTATTATCCGGCGGTCAAGGCTTCGCAACTGAAGCCCGTGGATACGCTGCGATATGAGTAGAAAGCAAACTAATTTTTAATAAATAGTAAGTACGCAAAAAATATGAAAAAAATCATTCTTACGCTGTTGCTTGTAGGGGGGACGACTTTTTTAGCGGGTTGCGGGGTGGTGCCGGGAAACAATGACGAAGATAAATTATCGCGGATCGTGAATGGCGGCCAAGCGGAGGTTCCCGTCAGGGCAGCCGAAATAAACGGTGTGGTTGTTTCCGTAGAGGGGAATAAACTGGTTGTTAAAAATGAAATTAACAAAGAGGCTCTCACGGAAGAGGAGGTTGCCAAGAAGAAAGCTGAGCGTCAAAAAATGACCCAGGAAGAAAGGCAAGCTTTGCGGGCCCAGGAAATAGCCAATGCTAAAACGGAAGATGTTACGATCGAGATTCCTGTGGGCAAGACTATCCTTAAGGGCACCGGAGATGGGAGCGGTGAATCAGTCGGGGCTGTTTTTGAAGAAATAAAAAAAGGCGGCTATATATCCATTTGGATGAAAGAGGGAAATGTCGAATTGGTTAAGATAAAGGGAATATAATATTATGAAAAAAACGAGTATGGTTGCCGGATTGGCCATTATATCCGCCTTGGGTTATGCCGGGTTGTGGTCTGCGGGAGTGGTGGGCAGGGAGGAAGAAAAAATCGAATATAAGATAGAAAAAGTGACCAGGGGGGATATCCAAACGGCCATTACCGTGGATGGCAAAGTGGTTTTTGATACTTGGAAGTTGGACTTCACGGGAGCGGGCACAGTGGATGCTATCAAAGTTTCTCTAGGTGAAATGGTCACTAAGGGACAATTGTTGGCAACGCTGGATGCTGGCGCCGGAGAAAGCGGATTAGCCCAGGCAAAAACCGAATGGGAGGCGAGTATTTTCAGCAAGGAGCGTTTGGCTGACGGCGGTGCTGATTATGAAATAAGGAAGGAGGCTTATAAGAACGCCAAGGATAAATTAAAAGCCGAAGATGATCTATATGATGAATATGTGGATTCGGAAGGAAAAGATTCCACTCAGGCCTTGGCGCAAAAAGTCAAAGTAAGGGTGGCTGAGGCGGATGTGGAGGACGCTAAAAACCGGTTGGAACAAGCGGATGCCGATTATAAAAATGCCGATTATCAGTTGGAAAAAAGTTTGGCCGGATACAACCAAAGCAAGAGTGAATATGATGGCTATAAAATTACCGCTCCAGCTGACGGAGCCATAGTGGCTCGGATCAATGGAACGGTGGGAAGCGTTTTTTCTAACGGACAAAACACGGAAAGCGATGCCTTTATGACATTGATGAATGAAAAGGTTTTTTGGTTTGAGGCGGATGTGGAAGACGCAGAGGCTTTAAAAGTATCTGAAAATATGAAGGCCTATCTGAAATTTGACAGTTATCCGGAATATGAATTTGAAGGTCGGGTTATTTTCGCTTCCCCTTTGGCGCAATTGGATTCCAACGGTATAGCCACTTACAAATTGATTGTTTCTTTTGATCGAAAGGACATCAAATTGTTAAGTGACATGGCCGGTTCGGCTGCTTTGGTTTCCAATGAGGTGCGGGACGTGCTGATGGTTTCCAATGCGGCAGTGAAAGACAAACAGGGCAAGCAGACGGTTATTGTCAAAACAGGCGATGGTTTCGCGGATAAAGTCGTGGAGACAGGCTATACTAATGGCAAAAAGGTGGAGATAAAATCAGGCTTGAATGCCGGAGATGAAGTAGTGATTGTTAAATAATATGGAGAAAATCATCAAATTAAGAAATATCCATAAGGGCTACCGGTTGGGAAAAAACTTTGTCCCTGTCATTCAAGGCGTGGATATGGAAATCGCCAGGGGTGACTTCGTGGCTCTTATGGGAACTTCCGGATCGGGCAAGACCACGCTGATGAACGTGTTGGGTTGCCTGGACATTCCGGAGAAAGGAGAATATTTTCTGAACGATAGGGATGTGGCAGGGATGGATGAGGATGAATTGGCTGAGGTGCGCAATTTGAATGTCGGATTCGTCTTTCAGAGCTTCAATCTGATTGCTGATTTGACGGTCTTGGAAAACGTTTCCTTGCCTAGTTTTTACGCGGATAATGAAGATATTGGAAAAGCGGAGGATATTTTGCATAAAGTCGGCTTGGGACAGAAAATCAATCATTATCCCAATGAACTTTCCGGAGGACAAAGGCAACGGGTGGCGATCGCTAGGGCGCTTATCAATGATCCAGGGATTATTTTGGCGGATGAGCCTACGGGCAATTTGGATAGCGTTTCCGGCCAGGAAGTGATGAATATCTTCAAGAGACTCAATGAAGAAGGCAAAACGATCATTTTAGTCACGCATGATGAATTTACAGCCAGCTTCGCTTCAAGGCATATTTATCTGAAAGACGGGATAATCGCTTAGGCGGATGGTATTATGCAAAATATAATTTTTAAAAGACTAAATCGAATATATGAAAAATGAAGGATTTATTGAGATGGGAATTCAAATGGTTGTCAGCGCCATATTGTCACTAGCGGCTATTTTTTGGTTGGATGGGATTTGGATTTGGGTGGCGGGTTTCCTATCTTTGATGGCGATGATTTTCGCGATTATCGGATTTTGCCCGGTGTATTTTTTGTTTGGGATCAAGAAAGCGGATCCAGGCCATTTGACGGCCGGGAAAGTCCTGATGATGATCGCGGCCTATCTGCTGGTGCTTGCCGGTGGGGGATATGCCAGCAATTTTTTCAGCAAGAAATTTTTCGTGGAAGATTTCAACGCGATGAACGGATATTATAAACAGACGCTGTTTGAGACAGGGCAGGAAAAAAGGGCGGAAGCTATCGCTAATTACGACCTGCTTGTCGCAGGATTCACAGGATTTGATAAAAAATACTCTAATTATCAGCCTTATGTTTTGCGGGGTGACGAGCAATTTGCGGCTGATTTGCAGAAGATCGGCATAATCATTTCCGATACCAAGCAAGATGTTTATGCTGGGGATTTGAAAAAAGCGCACCTGGCTTTGGAACAAGTGCGTCCGATCACGCAGGAAATTTTCAAGCGGAATGGCTTCTCAATGCTGGCGATAGCCCTGGTGGATTTCCATGATTCAATGGAAAAAGTTTTGGAGGCGGCGGATGAAAAAGACGCGGCCAAGGTCATTGCGGCATACGGGGAGGCCGATGACAGGTTGGCGTCGGTCGAGAGTGAAGCGGATGACGTTGAAATCAAAATCATCAGGAAAAATTTGGATGAGCTTTTGAAATTGGCTCAGGATGGCAAATCGGAGGAATTGCCGGACAAGGCAGCCGAGCTTAAAGGCAGTTTTATAAAAGTTTATCTTACGAGAGGCTAAACAAGGCGTCTTCCGATCACTCCTGCTGACTCTGAGGATTCCTTCATAGGCATATGGGTCCCGGACTTTTTTCAAGATAATCTTTAGATGGATTATTCGGAAAAGTCCGGGATTTTTTCATGTTTTTTCACGCTATTGACAACTTTTCAATCTGAGTGTATACTAAAAAGCTAATAATTTTAACAATATCGCTAAATCCATATAAACAAATGAGATAAGAAACCCGTAACCCACTAAGCTCAAACATATGAACAGCTCGATTAAGGCATTGCGATCCACCTTTAATCTGATGTTGTCAATCGTTGAGCTGATGATCGGGTTGAGTTTCGCGATAAAAATCTTCGGTTCCAACATATCTTCCGATGGCGGATTGATGGAATATGTCGGGGATATTCTGGAACGGGCGGGCGGAGGCGCGTCATCGGCCTTGGGTAATCTTGATATGTCCGGCCCGCTAGCCTTCCTGCTGCTCATACTGGGTTTTATGGTATTCAGTTTCACGTTAGTCGCCCAGATTCCGAAAATCATCCGGCAAAGCAAAAGAAGGTTGCGGACTGAGGCGGAATGGGAATGAGTCGTATTTATTACAAAACAGGCATCCGTTGATCGGATGCCTGTTTTGATTTGCACAGTTTTTTTGACTGATAGTTTTTAACGGAATGAATGCGGAATGATGGTTTTTATGGCGAAAAGCGGGTGTTGTGTTCCGGATAAACGGACTATTGACAAATTCGCCAGGTATACTGGGCAAATTTCCAAGGATGGTGTATAATGGTTAGTAGAAATGCGCCAAGGCATCACGTCGCGGTGTCGGGGCGCAGATTAATAAATAATAATTCAAAAACACTATGGCAAAGATGACAAAGTCACAATTGCTCGTTAGTCTATCTGAGCAATCGGGACTAGCAAAGAAAGATGTGAAGAACTTCTTTGATGTGCTGACCGCGTTGGCATACAAGGAAGTCAAGAAGACCGGAGAGTTCGTCCTACCTGGATTCGGAAAAATGGTGAAGGCGAAACGGAAGGCGCGCACCGGAGTCAATCCTGCGACAGGAGAAAAGATCCAAATCGCCGCTAAGACCGTCGTGAAGTTCAGACTGGCCAAAGCAGCTAAAGACGCAGTTTTATAAGGAATAACCGCGATTTTAAAAAACACTCCGGACTGACGGAGTGTTTTTTTATGCGCGGCGTCATTTCACACTGGTCGCATTCCGGACGTACTCGATGCGGATTTCCACTTTATCTGCCGCCATTTTTTTGGCTTTCTTCTTGGAGATTTTTTTGCCGCTGGCTTTTTTGAAGTAAGTTATCTTTTCAACGATGTCATCCGCGAGCTTGTTTTTATCCTCGGTTTTTTCGTAAGCCAGGAAAGGTTCGACGGGATAATGCTCCAGGGCTTGGGACATGAATCTGTTCCATATCGGAGCCGCCACATAAGATCCGTCCGCGCCGGCACGCATCGGACGGCTATCATTGTTGCCGACCCAGACTCCAGTAACGAGATGTGGCGTGTAGCCGACCGTCCAGGCGTCTTTGAACTCAGAAGTCGTGCCGGTTTTGGCGGCGACGACCTTGCCGGGTATGTGCAATTTGTTGTTGGGGCCGAAAATCGGAACGCGAGCGGCATTGTCGGAAAGGATGGAATCTATTTTGCGGGCGATTTGCGGATCAAGTACAGGCGTGTTTTCGACCGCCGCCGTATGGATAATTTTTCCGCGGCTGTCGGTGATTTTCAGAATCGAAGCGGGCGTGTTCTTTTTCCCGTCATTGGCGAAGACCGCATAACCGGCCGTTTCGTCCAACAATTTCACTTCGCCGCCGCCCAAAACCAAAGAGAGTCCGTAGCGTCCGGTGTCATTCAACGTGGTGATGCCGAGCCGGTGGGCGAGGTCGATGGTGGCTTGTACGCCAGCCAAGGAAAGCGTTTTGACCGCCGGAACATTGAGTGACATCGCCAAGGCCTGGCGCATCGTGACGACTCCGTGGAATTTGCCGTCATAATTGCGCGGGACATAATGCTTGCCGGAACCGTCGGCGCCGAAGTCGGTCCGGGTGTCCAATATTTTCGTTTCCGGTTGGAAACCTTTTTCAAAAGCGGCGGCATAGGCGAAAGGTTTAAAAGAGGAACCGGGCTGGCGTGGCCGGATGGCTACGTTGACTTGGCCGTCGATGGAGTCGTCAAAATAATCCCGACTGCCGACCATCGCCAGGATTTGTCCGTTTTTCGGATCAAGCGAAACTAAGGCGGCATTGGAAGCGCCATATTTCTTCAGGTTGGCATCGCTTTCGGCGATTATCCGTTCAGCTGATTTCTGTTTTTCATAATCCAGGGTGGTATAGATGCGCAAGCCGCCTTCTTCGATCGTTTCCGGTTCGAACCGCTTCTCCAATTCTTCGCGGACATAAAAAACGAAATGCGGAGCATCGATCGTGTCGGAAAAAGGGATTATTTTTCGGGCGACGGGCTCCCGTTTGGCCTGGGCGACCGTGGCGGGATCCGCTAGTTGCAATTTGCCTATCCGGTCCAGGGTTTTCTGCTGGCGCAAAAGCAATTCGTCCAGGTGGTTGCCGTATGGGGAATAATAACTGGTGGCCTTAGGTATGGCGGACAACAAGGCGGCTTCGTCGAGGGTCAGGTCTTTGGCGTTTTTCCCGAAGAAGGTCTTGGCGGCGGATTCGATACCGTAGGCGTTCGAACCGTACGGAATCTCATTGAGGTACATATCCAAGATTTGGTCTTTGGAATATTTCCTTTCGATCTTGATGGCAATTATCAGCTCGGCTATTTTTCTACGGATGGTTTTTTCCCGCGTCAGAAAGGCGTTCCGGGCCAATTGCTGAGTGATGGTCGAAGCGCCTTGCTCCATACTGTTTTTTTGGACGTTGTTTTTCAAGGCTCGCAGTATGGCAAGGAAATCGATCCCGAAATGGCTATAAAAACTGTCATCTTCGGTCGCGATGGTGGCGATGCGGATCGAGTCGGGAATCTCATCGTGGGAGAGTATTATGCGGTTCTCTTCCCCGTGGATCTCATAGAGGACGTGCTGGCCTGTCCGGTCATAAATCAGGGTGGTTTGCGGCGAGTCGCGTTTGGTCAGGGTGGCCGCGATCGGCGCTTTGACATAGGCGTAGAGGAAGACCCCGGAGGCGATGGCGCCCAGCATCAAAAAAACATTGAGCGTGACCAGCACGGATTCTTTGATGATCGTTCCGACGAGCGGCTTTAATTTTTTTTTGAATAGTTCCATACACTTATTACACAATAGCATGACTTTTTATTTTACGATGGATGGCTTGACGGCAATTTGACAGAATATGGGATATGGCTTATAATATGTGCATTGAAGCGAATGGGGGAATGACCGGTCGATCTTCCGATAAACCCAGCGTTTTGAAAGAGATAATAATTCAAAGAAATTACTAAAATGACAGAAATTATACAAGACCGAGATTTCGTCGAGTACGTTGTCAAACAAATCGTTAACAATCCGGACGCAGTCAAGGTTGATAGGAAGATTGATGAAATGGGCGTTCTCATCACCCTGGACGTCGCTCCGGAAGATATGGGAATGGTTATCGGTAGGGAAGGAGCAACGGCGAAAGCTCTCCGGACTCTCTTGAGGGTTATCGGAGCGAAGAATAACGCCCGCGTCAACCTTAAGATCAACGAACCGGAAGGCTCGACACGGGAACCTCGTGAAAACGCGACAAGGAAGAGTATTGATGAAGTTGTCGGAGACATCCAAATATAGTATCACATCATTTTTATCTCCGTTCCGCCTTGTGGCGGAACTGGGTAGCTTGCAAAAAAGACCATCTGATGGTCTTTTTTGTTTCACTTTTGTATGTTAGTATGGAAACAATATGAGATTTGATATAATTACAATTTTCCCGGGGGTGTTTGACGCGTATTTTTCCGAGTCGATTATCAAGCGCGCGCAAGCTGGCAGTTTCGTGGATATCGATATCCATAATTTGCGGGATTATGCCTCGGATAAGCACAAGACGGTCGATGACACCCCCTATGGCGGCGGCGCCGGAATGGTCTTTAAAGTCGAGCCGATATATAAGTGTCTGAAGGCGATCCAATCCCAAGCGGAACCGGCAGCGGATGGCCGGAGTCTGAAGACCAGGCGCATACTGTTTTCAGCCAAGGGAAAGAGGTACACGCAAAGGGATGCCGAGAGGTTGGCGGAGTATGACAATCTGATATTGTTGTGCGGGCGCTACGAGGGGGTGGATGAACGGGTGGCTGAAAATTTATGCGACGAGGAGCTCTCGTTGGGTGATTTTGTCCTGACTGGCGGAGAAATTCCGGCTATGGCAGTAGTGGATAGCGTTACGCGGCTCATTTCTGGCGTCTTGGGCAATAGCGAATCGGCCAAGACCGAGTCGCACAGCGAAGATGGTTATTTGGAGCATCCGCAATACACTAAGCCGGAAGATTTTTTAGGTTGGAGGGTGCCGGAAGTCCTTTTGAGCGGCGACCATAAAAAAATCGCTCAGTGGCGGACGAAAAAATCAAAACAAAAAAAATATGAATCCTAAGAAACGTCTGGTCTCAGGGAAAACAGGGGGAAAATCGGATATGATTTTGCTGTATGCGGTTTTTGGACTGATAATTTTCGGACTGATAATGATCGCAAGCGCTGGTATCGGCTATGCGCGCGTTCGTTTCGGTGATGAGTATTTTTTCTTCAAGCGCCAGCTGTTATTCGGCGTGTTGCCGGGATTGCTCCTTATGGCTATCATAAGGAATATCGATTATAAGATTTGGAAAAAATTATCCGTCCCCTTTTTCTTCGTCAGCATCGTTTTTCTAGTGCTTGTTTTTGTTCCCGGAATCGGGACTAAGATATATGGAGCCAGTCGCTGGGTCCAGTTCGGTCCTTTTTCTTTCCAGCCGGCTGAAATGTTGAAGATCTCCTTGATTCTGTATCTGGCGGCGTGGCTGGAGGGGAAGAAAGATATGGTGGATGATTTTTATGAAGGACTGGTGCCGTTCGCGATGATTGTCGCACTGGTCAGTTTCTTGCTCATAAAACAACCGGATATCGGCACCTTGGGCGCGACAATCCTGATCGCGATGTCGGTTTTTTTCGCTTCCGGGGCGAAAGTATCGCATATGTTCCTGATGGGCGCCGCTGGCCTGGCTTCATTGTTCGTTCTGATCAAGTTCGAATCATACCGGATGAACCGGTTGTTGGTTTTTTTGAATCCGGAGCTTGATCCGCGCGGAATCGGCTATCAGATCAACCAGGCGCTTTTGGCGATCGGATCGGGTGGGATTTTCGGGGTAGGCCTGGGGCACAGTTTGCAGAAATTCAACTATCTGCCGGAACCGGTAGGGGATTCGATCTTTGCCATCATCGGCGAGGAACTGGGGATGCTGGGTGAGTCGGCGCTGATTTTCCTGTTCATCGTGCTGGCGGTGCGCGGGTTCAAAATCGCCAAGAATGCGCCGGACACGTTCGGGCGCCTGACGGCCGTCGGCATAGTCTCCTGGATAGTTTTCCAAGCATTCATCAATATCGCGGCGATTTCCGGATTGATTCCGCTGACCGGGATCCCATTGCCCTTTATCAGCTACGGCGGAACTTCGATCGTTTTTCTGTTGGCCGGCATCGGCATCCTCCTGAACATATCCAAACAGGCAAACCAGAATTAAAAATTTTTAATTTCAAATCCCAAACCATATGAAAATAGTTTTAACAGGTGGAGGATCGGGCGGACATCTGATGCCGCTGGTCGCAGTAGCCAGAAAAATTAAGGAGAAATCGCCGGATGCCTCCTTCGTCTTTATCGGACCGGGCGGAAAATTGGAACAGGACATCATAGGCAAGGAAGCTATCCCTATGCGCAGGATCATGGTCGGAAAATTCCGACGGTATTTTTCATTTAAAAATTTAGCGGATTGCTTCAAGATTCCCATCGGTATCATCCAGGCGATGTTCTTGCTTTTGAAGATAATGCCTGACGCGATTTTTTCCAAGGGCGGATACGCTTCGTTGCCAGTGGTCTTGGCGGGCTGGATGTACCGCATTCCGATAATGATCCATGAGTCGGATGCCGTGCCGGGAATGGCCAACGGGATACTGGGCAAATTCGCCAGCCGGGTGGCAGTGTCATATCCCGAAGCTGAAAAAGAATTTCCCGCCTCGCAGGTCGTGCTGACCGGCAATCCGTTGCGGGAAGATATCAACCGGGGCAATGCGCAAAAAGCCCGGGAAGAATTCGGATTGTCCGAATCAAAAAAAACGATTTACGTAACCGGCGGATCGCAAGGGGCGCAGAGCATAAATGTCAAAATTTTGGATATCTTGCCGGAGCTTTTGAAAAAATACCAGATCATCCATCAGACAGGCGAAAGCAATTTTGAAGAAGTCCGCCACCGGGCGGGCGAAATGGGGGTCAAACCCGGTTATGGCGGTTACCATGCCATGCCGTTCATCCACGAGGGCATGGCGGATATTTTCGCGGTAGCCGACCTGGTGGTTTCACGCGCCAGCGCCAATACTATTTCAGAAATCGCCGCTAACGGCAAGCCGTCAATCCTGATTCCATTACAAAATGCGGCCAACGACCATCAACGGATGAACGCGTACGCGCTGGCGAAATTCGGAGCTTGCATCGTGCTTGAAGAAGGCAACTTGGGAAAAAATCTTCTATTGAGCAGGATCGGGGAAATCATGGATAATCCGGAACTGCAGGAAAAATTATCCCGCAACATCCGGTCGTTCTACCATCCGGATGCGGCGGAAAAGATCGCGCAGGGAATTTTGGGAATGATAAAAAATTGATTTTTTTAATTTCTAATTTTAAATCATTAAATCGGAATAATCCATATGTTCATAGACCTATCTAAAATTAAAAAAGCGCATATCATCGGGATAGAAGGCGCCGGAACATCGGCTTTGGCTAGGATTTTGAAATTCAAAGGGATCGACGTCGGCGGTTCGGATGAGGGGGATCATTTTTACAATAACGTCCTTAAGAGCGAAGGTATCGCGGTGAGACAAAAATTCGATAAGGACAATATTCCGGCCGATGCCGATATGATAATCTACGGTTCATCTTTCAATCCGGAAAGCAACGAGGAATTGCAGGCGGCTTTCGAATCCGGCAAAGCCGTTTTTACGTATGCGGAAGTGCTTGCCGGACTATTCAATGAAAGCTATGGGATCGCGGTTTGCGGGACCCATGGCAAGAGTACGACCTCGGCTATGTTGAGTTTCGTCTTGAGCCGCATAGGATTGGATCCAAGCGCGATTGTCGGAGCTAAGATACCCCAGCTGGGCGGCAATAGCATTAGCGGGAAATCGGAATATTTCATTATTGAAGCGGATGAATATCAGAATAAGCTGGCGCTCTATGAGCCTAAGGCGGCCATTTTGACAAGTGTCGATTACGACCATCCTGATTTTTTCAAGACCTTCGGCGATTACAAGAAAGCTTTCAGTGATTTTGTCGCTAAGATTCCTAAAATCGGATTTCTGGCAGTGTGGGGCGACAGCGTGGCGACCAATGAAATCGCCTGCAGCTGCCAAGGCAATATCATCAAATACGGTTTTATGGAGGACAACGACATCATTATTAAAAACCATTCATTCATCGGGATGCAACAGAAGTTCGAGATCTTTTTCCTGGAGGAATCATTGGGCTTTTTTGAAATAAAATTGCCAGGCAAGCACAACATCCTGAACGCGGCAGCGGTAATCGCGGCTTGCCATCAGCTTAATGCCGATCTGGAAAAAGCGCGCGAGGCTCTGCGAGATTTCGAAGGCACTTCCCGGAGATTTGAAATGATCGGCGGGCGCAATGGCGCGATTCTGATCGACGACTATGCGCACCATCCGGAAGAAATCAAGGCGACATTGAAAGCCACCCGGGAAATTTATCCGAATAAGAACGTTATCGCCGTTTTCCATCCCCATTCATTTTCACGGACCGAGGCGTTGCTTGAAGAGTTCGCGCAAAGTTTCGATGACGCGGACAAGGTGATCGTGCTGGATATCTATGGCTCGGCCCGGGAGAGTTCCGGTGCGGTTTCTTCGGCGGATCTGGTGAGGTTGATCAATAAGTACAACCGCGACAAGGCGGACTATGTTCCGACCATCGCCGAGGCCGTGGAATTTTTGCAGGACAAGATCGGCGGGGACGACGTCGTCATCACGATCGGCGCCGGCAATGTCTTTGAAGTGGCCGGCAAATTGAAGCAATAATTTTTTTAGCGTCCGGATGTCCGGCGTCCGGGTGAAAAAATAAAAATGGCAAAACAAAATAAGGATATCTATAACCTGTCTGCCGCAGAGGCCTTGGAAAAATTTTCCTCAACGACACAGGGACTTTCGGAAATCGAAGCTGAAAAAAGATTGCAAGAATTCGGTTATAACGCGCTCAAGAAAAAAACCAGTTGGAAATGGCTTAAATTGATTTGGAATCAGTTCAATGACGCTTTGGTTTGGATTTTACTAGTGGCGGCCGGATTGGCGGCGGTTTTCCAGGAGTGGCGGGACGTGACGATCATCCTGATCATCGTGGGCATCAACGCCTTGATCGGATTTTTCCAGGAATTCAAGGCGGAGCGGATTTTGGACCGGATCAGGAATTTGACCACGCAAAAGACGGTGGTGTTCCGCGACGGTGAAAAAAAACAGATTGACACGAAATTCCTGGTTGTGGGCGATGTGGCATACGTCGCCAGCGGCGACAAGGTCCCGGCTGACGGCTATATCTTGGAAAGCTATGATTTTAAAGTTGACAGTTTCATCTTTACCGGCGAGTCCAAGGCGGAAGCCAAATCCGCCAAGGTGATCGCGGAGGCAGGCGTGGTTTTAGCCGATATCGACAATATGGTTTTTATGGGCGAGACAGCCGCGACCGGCGAAGCTAATTTCTTAGTGACCGGGGTCGGAATGGCTACGGAACTGGGCCGGATCGCCGATCTGACCCAGGAAATAAAAGAGGGATTGACGCCGATGCAAAAACAGATGCGCTCGCTCGGGCGCGATGTGACGGTTTTGTCAGTCATGATCGGAGTGTTGGTGATGATCGCCGGGCAATATTTCCAGATGTCCTTCTATCATAATTTTTTGTTCGCTTTGGCTTTGGCGGTTTCCGTGGTGCCGGAAGGTTTGCCGGCGGCCATTTCCGTGGCGCTTTCCCTAGGGATGAAAAGGCTCCTGAAAGACAATGTGCTGGCTAAGAAACTCAACGCGGTCGAGACCCTGGGTTCGGTGGATGTCATTTGCACTGACAAAACCGGTACGATCACTAAGAACGAATTGATGGTTACCAGGGTTGTCGTGAATGATCAAACGATCGAAGTGGCCGGCGACGGATATACTCCGGCAGGCGGTTTCTCGATAAAGGGGCGGTCCGTCAAACCGCAGGAAATCGCGAATCTGGAATTGCTGTTTAAGATCGGCGCCTTGTGCAATGACGCGAACCTGGTTAAGGAGGGGAACAGATACGGGATAATCGGCGATCCGACTGAAGGGGCGATCATCGTGGCTGGAAAAAAATTCAATGGCAAGAAAGATTTTTTCAAAGTCGGAGAAAAAAAAATAAATGAGAATCCTTTTTCGTCCGAGCGGATGAGGATGAGCGTGATCTATAAAAATGCCAATACCAATTCATTTGTGAAAGGCTCACCGGATGTTTTGCTGGATCTGTGCACCCACAAAGCCATAGACGGCCGGATCGTGGAATTTACCGCGGAGGAAAAGGAAAAGACGCGGGAAACATATAATGCTATGTCGGCCGAAGCTTTACGGGTCTTGGCATTCGCGTATCGCAACCTGGATGACGTGCTTCCTAGAGCTAAGCTCTTGGATGAGGCGGAGAAAAATTTGGTGTGGGTCGGGATGATGGCGATGATCGATCCGCCAAGGCGCGATGTGCGTGAGGCGATAGCGGAGTGCCGGAAGCTGGGCATAGCGGTGATTATGATAACGGGGGATTACGAGATAACGGCGCGGGCGATCGCCAGGAACATCGGCCTTATTGATGAAGCCGCTTTGCGGGAAAATGGCGGGCAAGAGCCGATTATCAATGGCAAGACGCTGAATGGGATGAAAGACAAGGAGGTTTTCCGGAGAATTAAAAACGGAGTTTGTGTTTTTGCGCGTATCGCGCCGGAACAAAAGTTGCGGATCGCGACGATTTTGAAAAACAACCGGCAGGTCATCGCGATGACCGGGGATGGCGTGAATGACGCGCCGGCTTTGAAGAAAGCCGATATCGGGGTGGCGATGGGCATCATCGGTACCGATGTTTCCAAAGAGGCGGCGGATATGATCCTTTTGGATGATAATTTCGCTTCAATCGTAAAGGGTGTCCGCGAGGGACGGACCATTTTCGCCAATCTCAAAAAGTTCGTGCATTATGTTTTCACTTCCAATGCCGGCGAGCTTCTGACCGTAATTTTCGGGGTTATCCTGCAGATTCCCGCTCCGCTTTCAGCGGTGCAGATTTTGGCGGTCGATCTCGGAACGGATATTTTTCCGTCTTTCGCTCTAGGGCTTGAACCGCATGAATCTGAAGAGAAAAATAGCCGGCAGGTTGGAAAGCGGGGTGGGATTATCACGATCAAGGGCTTTCGGCGGATCATATATCTGGGCGTCATAATGGCGACCGGCGCAGTCGTCGCCTTTTTGTGGTCGATGCTGCGCGGCGACTGGGAGTTCGGGCAAAAGATCGATTTGGATGGCATCTTGTATATGAAATCGACCACGGCGGCTTATGCGGTGATTTCGATGGCACAGATGGCCAATCTTCTGCAATCCCGCAGCGAAAGGCTTTCGCCGTTCCGGTTAGGATTTTTTAAAAACAAATATGTCTTGTTCGCCATCCTGATTTCGGTTATAATGCTCTTAGTGTTTATGTATGTGCCGATCCTGCAGAAATATCTGCATATGTCGCCGATCGATGGCTGGGATTGGCTGGTCGTTCTGGGTTCATTCGTCGCGGTATTTCTGTTCGAGGAAGCTAGAAAAAGCGAAAAACAATAAAATTATCGAAGTATGTTAGATATCAAACGGGATATAATATTGGCACCATATACCACTTTCCGGATCGGCGGTCCGGCTAAGTTTTTTGTCGAAGTGGTCTCAGAAGATGAGGTCATTGAGGCGCTGAAATATGCTGAAGACAATAATCTGCGGTTTTTTGTGCTGGGTGGCGGGAGCAATGTTATAGTGAGTGACAATGGTTTTGACGGGCTGGTCATAAGATTGATATCCTCAAATAATTATGTGACAGAGAATAGCAGTATTGTTTCTTGGGCAGGTGAATCCCTATCCTCGGTTGTGAATTTCGCCCGAGACAACGGCCTTGGCGGATTGGAGTGTATAAATGGAATCCCAGGGACATTGGGGGGCGCGGTCAGGGGAAACGCGGGCGCTTACGATATCAATGAGATCGGAATCGGCTCTATGGTTGAAAGCGTAAGGGCATTGGAACCTAAGAATAATCCAAAAATCGTAGAATATACGAAAGCTGATTGCGAGTTCGATTACAGGACGAGTGTTTTTAAAGGTAATCCGGAGTTGATAATCATATCTGTAAAATTGGCATTATACAAAAAGGACAGGGAAGCAGTTGATGCGAAAATGAAAGAAATCACCCAGACAAGGATCGTTGAAAAGCCCAAAGGTTGGGTGGGAAGCACGGGCAGTTTTTATAAAAACCCCAAGGTCACAGATCTGAAATTAGTCGATATCTTTGAGAAGGATACCGGGCGGAAGGCGGTCGAGGGCAATGTGATTCCAGCTTTCTGGGTCATTTCAGAAGCCGGTTTGAAAGGGAAGGAAATCGGTGGCGTCAAGGTGAGTGAGAAGAATGCCAATTTTATCATAAATACAGGCACGGCTACAGCTGAAGACGTGGTTATGCTGGCCAGTTTCGTAAAACAGCAGGTGCGCGACAAATTCGGCATCCAACTGCAGGAAGAAATCCAATATGTCGGTTTTTAAGGGTCGTTCTCTTCGGTTAGAATGAGAGAAAAACGGAAGAACTTTGTAATAAAAGATAGGAGTTGCGGAATACGCTAATAATTATTTAAAAATAATATATGACTGTCGCTAGTGTGAATAACGTGCGTTTTCTGTATAAGAACATCAAGATAGATGATGAGACCAAGGAATATATCCTGAAGCGATTGGAAAGCGCTGACAAAGTGATTGATGGCATCTTGCACAAAGAAGTCGAGATCGATATGGACAAGAAGGGCAAATTCAGAGTGGAGGTGATGATCAAGACCCCCTATGACCTGTTCCGGGCTGAGAATACGACCGAAAGCGTCGAAGGCTCGATCGACCTGGTGGTGGATGAGTTGAAGGTCCAAGCTATCCGTGAAAAAGACAAGCGCAAGACCCTGGTGAAGCGTGGCGCCAGATCGATCAAGAAAAAGGCGGTGGTGGACGGGGCGGCGCGGTTCTGAATCTAAGCGATATTAAGAGAGGCTTCCTAGTGAAGGAGCCTCTTTTTTGTTGGAAAAGGAGATGTTTTCAGATGTCTATTTGTGCCAAAATCAAGCCTTAGATCGTTCATAAGCCCATAATCCTTGACAATTTCCCAAAAATATGCTAGGATAGCTAGTTATGAAAAAATTACTAGCCACAATTGTCCGGGGGGTGACCAAGACGATCGTGATCGCGGCCGCTCTTGTCATCGCTTTCAATCTTGGCAGCAAGGCGGTAACTTTCTATCAGTATAAGGATTTGATCGGCGCTTTGGAGCAGGCTAAGAGCGCCACCTATTCCGACAAATACCAATGTTTGGATTTTTCCAAAGACTTGAGCCAGAAATTGGCTGCTATCGGCATCGGCTCCACCATCGAAATCGTCCAGACGGAAAAGCAGAATGAATACCACGCTATCGTTTCTTTACAGATCGACCCCCAGACCGGCGAGATGGTGAACTATAAGACAGTCGACAATTGCGAAGTCAACGGCGATACGATCTCTTGCAACAAAGGCAGTATCGAAAACAAGAATCTGTATATCGCCTCGAGCAAATAATTCAAAGTAACAGGCTTATGGCAACGGAAAAAGCATCATTGGAAACTTTATTTAAAGAAAAATACCAGCCTTATTGAAAGACGCGGATATTTTATGTAAAAATAGCAAGTGCTTTATTAAGTTTTATTAATTATGATAAATTTAATCAAGGAGGGTACTTTTCTGTATGAGGAAAAAGTTATTTGCAATATCAGATTGTATGAAACTGATTTTCTGCCGGGGAGTGCTGACTATGAAGATGTTCCAGAAATAAGGGATGACAAATATGGCAAATTCTATCTATTAAAATTTACCGGAGCTGGAACTCCTGATATATTTAACAACGCTAGATATTATGAGAATCTAATCCGGGCAGAATCTGATATTGCAAAGAACTTCAAGCATCTTAAATGGAAAGAATGAATTTATGGAAAAAATTATACAGTACATCTAAAACATTCTCAGGAAGACGGTTCCGCTGTTGCAATTATAAGAGTATTCAAAAAAGAGCTTGGATTGGCATTTGCGATTGAAAAAGGTGGTGATTTTGAATTAACACTTAATGCAGAGGATTGTGAAAATTTGATTGAGGCGTTGAAAAAAGGAATAAAGCATCTCCAGGAGGATGACATTATTAGGGGCAATAGCAAGTGTCCAGTCTGTAATTCTGAATGTGGTTTTTTGCCTTGGGATAATGATTCGGCTAGTCTTGAGATATGCCCCACTTGTGGCATTCAATTTGGGTATGAAGATATGGCGGGTGGCGACAAGAAGTTTAGGCAAAAAATTTATGAAGTATGGAATTCAGAGTGGATTAAAAATGGATCAAAGAGTGGATGGAATCCAACTAAAGACCAAATAATAAATATTATCACTCAAGCTAAACAAAAAATTTAATCACAATAATATAATATGGGTATTCATGAAAAAGTTAATAACATAAAAAAACGATCTGATTTTGTGTTGTTTGTTCAGGAGCTTAATAAAGATTATAAAGAAAATCCTGATTCTTGGGAAAACAAAGATCTTGGTGCTTATCTGGAAGCGCTGGCGGCATGGGTGGAGGATATGGATGGCTATTATCTCAATCAGGGCAAGCCTATTCCAGAAAAACCAGAATGGAAAACTGTGGCTGATATGCTGATTGCGGCAAAAATGTATGAGTAATCTATTATTGGAAATATTTAAAAAATGAACTATGATAAGTAGCGAATTAATAGCAAATAAAATCGAATCAGTAATTAAGAAAATGTAGCTCTGAAGATTGAACCTTCGGAAAATTAAATCGATATATTAATTCTAATCAATATCTATAAATATGCAAAAAACCGAAGAAGAAATTATAAAACGATTGAAAATTCTTTTCAATAAAATAAAAATGCAAAAAGATGTTTCTGGCAATTATGCATCAGGAAACCTTTCTTTTGATGAAGAGATGCAGCAAATTCAAGAATATATTGATACCTCTGAATATGGTATTGCATATGAAAACATAGTAACAGCGTTGGAATCACATCCTTTCGCACTTACTGGACGTGATGCTGTTGTGTTGTTGGAATTAGGTTTATTATTTAAATTCAAGACCGACAGGTCAGAGGATAATATATTTAAGGAATAGCGGCAAGAATTCCCAGCAGTCTGCCCGCCGTGGGCTACCACAGGGTTTTCACAAAATTTCATCACAATAATTATGGAAATTAAAATTGATTATGAAAAAAACATTATTGGAAAATTTATTTAAAGAAAAATATCTAAATAATGCCAATAAAATGAATTAATCAAGCGAACGGTCCGCTATCGAAGTGTTTTAATATATTAGAAAAATATAAGAGATAATTTTATGATAGATATTAATTACAAATTAACAGGACATGGCTGGGCTGACTGCGTTATTAGCGATGAGAAAAAAATGGTTACTATTAGCGCTTCATATTTATCTGATGCATTGGGTGGTCTTTTAGATGCTGTTCTAAAATTAATCAATGGTGAAAACAAGGTTTATGCAAGATTTGATGAAGAGCCAGGGGAATATCGCTGGGTATTTGAAAAAACAAAAAGTAACGCAGTTAATCTCACTATTCTGGAATTTATGGAATTGTATGGCAATAAACCCGATGAGGCTGGTAAAAATATATTTGAAACAGAATGTGATTTAAAGGATTTGGTAGCAGCATTATTTAAGGCGGCAGATAAAATTTTTAAAGATTATGGTATGGAAAAGTATAAAGAGGAATGGCTGGAGCACGAATTTCCGCACAAGCAATATGAAGATATGGGCAAGTGGTTAGCGGAAAATGCTAGTTAAGCGAATCGTCTTTAATAATTAAAAAAATCAGCAAATAACCCTATGATATTAAATGGGACAAACAATCAAAGTGTAGAAATAAAACTCAGTGATTATCAATTTCCAGATAAGAATGCACGCGATGATGATTGGCTGAATATTTACATCGATGTGAAATCTGATTTAGGGAACTGGCGGAATACAGATCCATCACTGACGGTGTCTGAATTTAAAGAATTAATAAATTGGTTCAAGGATCTTTCTTTTAATAAAGAAGTTGAATATCCTGAGCTATTCTTCACTGAACCGAATTTAGGATTTGAGTATATCGGCGATGTGGCTAATGAAAAACTTATAAAAATTGTTTTTAGTGCTGAATCCAAACCAACCTCAGTCAAGAATGACCAAGAATATTTTGTTAATTTTCAATTTTCGAACGAAGAATTAGCAAGAATCGCACATGACTTAGAAATTGAATTAAAAAAGTAGTTTAGTTTATGGATAATGTTCTAATATTTAACAAATGAGTATATGAAAAACATTTGTAAAATTCATAATATGGTTATGGAAGAAGTTGAAATGGAAACACGATGGGGGTTGATTAAGTTCACACAAGAATATCGCAAGGCCAAAGAAGAAATTTTTCCAAATTCAGGTGATTCAAAATTGGGCGGTTGTATGTTGGACAGGAAAACTCCGGAAAATAAAAAAGCGTTGGTTTATATTTGTCCTAAATGCAAATCCCTAAAGGAAGAATGGCTAAGGCAACCTGGAAATAGAATACATTCGCATGGCGGATATTTAAATATGGACGATATAAAGCGATTATATGCACAGCTTCGCAAAACCTCATTCCCAGCATACGGGAAGCGGGTAGGAGATTTTGTTTTGTATGACTCGCTTTTAGCTGGATACACTGATCGATTTTTCCAAGAGGAATTTTTTATAGATTATTCTAATATTCCAGATCCAGATAGGAATATATGGCAATTAGTTGGACAACTTCGAAATAAAAAAGAGTTACAAACAGATGAGAGGGAATTCCTTTGTTATTTTGATCTTTTGGAAGAAATTAGGTGCGCTTTGCACGAAAGCAATAATTAGCTGATTGAGAAATATTCAATTTGCCGTCTAATAAGCCTTAAAACATATAGGATCTCCAGACTCTTGACAATTTCCCAAAAATATGCTAGGATAGCTAGTTATGAAAAAATTACTAGCCACAATTGTCCGGGGGGTGACCAAGACGATCGTGATCGCGGCCGCTCTTGTCATCGCTTTCAATCTTGGCAGCAAGGCTGTAACTTTCTATCAGTATAAGGATTTGATCGGCGCTTTGGAGCAGGCTAAGAGCGCCACCTATTCTGATAAATACCAATGTTTGGATTTTTCCAAAGACTTGAGCCAGAAATTGGCCGCTATCGGTATCGGTTCTACTATTGAAATCGTGGAAACGGAAAAAAAGAACGAATACCACGCTATCGTTTCTTTGCAAATCGACCCCCAGACCGGCGAGATGGTGAACTATAAGACAGTCGACAATTGCGAAGTCAACGGCGATACGATCTCTTGCAACAAAGGCAGTATCGAAAACAAGAATCTGTATATCGCCTCGAGCAAATAATTCAAAAAATAACAAGTTTTATGAATTCAATTTCTGCTCAAATCAGAGAAAATAATATCAAGGTGTATTTGTTCATGACAGCGTTGACTGTTGTGATCGGAGTGCTTGGTTCTCTCTTGTCGAGTTTTGTCGGTTGGGGAATGACTGGCACAAGCGGCTTCATCATACTTTCTGGTATTATCAATTTCATTGCTTATTTTTTTTCAGATAAGATAATTTTGAGAAGTTCTGGCGCTAGGCCAGTAAACAGGGAGCAGGTTCCTGAACTATATGAAATTATTGAAAAGTTATGCGTGAGGAATGATTTGCCTTTTCCCAAAGTATATTTGATGGATGAGAGGACAATGAACGCATTTGCTACCGGAAGGAATTATGAACATAGTGCGGTGGCTGTCACCAAGGGGCTTCTTGAAAAATTAACAAAAGATGAGGTTGAAGGCGTCGTGGCTCATGAGCTGGCGCATATAAAAAATTATGATATGCGTATTATGGCCGTGGTTTCTATCCTGGTCGGATTTATCAGTTTGATAGCGGATATATACTGGACATCTTCAGTCGCTGGAAAAGTCCAGGAAAAAGACAGTTCTGGCTTGATGGCCTGGATAGGAATGTCACTTGCGGTATTCGCTCCTCTAACGGCGTTTTTTATCCAGTTGGCCATATCAAGAAAAAGAGAATATGTTGCCGATAGCGCTGGCGCCTTGATGAGCGGCAATCCGAAAGCTTTGGCATCAGCCCTAAGAAAAATAAGTTTAGATATGAAATTTCCAAAACATTTAAGTTCGGCAACGGCTCATTTATATTTTTCTTCTCCAGGACGGGGAGAAACGGTTATCGATAGGTTATTTTCAACCCATCCTCCTATCGAGGAAAGAATTGAGCTATTGGAAGGAATTAACTAATTTTTTATCAAAAGAATATGGAACAAGAAATGGCTAATGGTCCAGAAGCAATAACCATAGGGGCGAATGTCGGACGGGAAGTGGATTGTTCCCAATGCGCTAAAAAAGGAAAAGCAGAGGAGTTCTTTTCTTACGAAGGAGAAAATGATAATGATGTGTATCTGTGTAAGGAATGTCGGACATCAATCAACTCAGCGATTGAAAATGAGACCAAGGATCCAAATATCGCTGGAGCGGTGGGATTGGGAATTTTGGCGAGTATTATCGGAGGCATTGCCTGGTATTATATTACGGTTACTACCGAAAGGGAAATTGGTTATATCGCCATTGGTTTGGGATATCTCATAGGAATGGCCGTGATGATTGGTTCGAAAAAAAAGCGCGGACTCAAGCTGCAGTTTCTAGCGGCCGGGCTGACATTGATTGCGATTTTTGTTTCAGAATATTACATTTATACTCATTTCGTAAATGAGTATATCCAAGTCAATCTGAATGAATTTCCAGATTTTAGTCCTGGCGACGTGGCGGATATTTCCCTTTTCGATGTTGGATTTTTGAAAAATCTCCTATCGCCAATCGGATTATTGATCTATGCTATCGGCGCTTATGTCGCTTATGGCATCCCGAAAGCTAAGAAGATATAATATAGGGGGCGCATAAAACGAATAACACCCTGTGAAAGGGGTGTTTTTTGTTGTATAATAAATACGCATTGAAATTCCAGCGGGTGCCACCGTGGTCATCGCGTTGACGGTCGATTCGGACGTTTTGGCGGTGCGATATGATTAGCGGTTCAAGCCGTGGCCGGCGGGAATAATTTTTTTAGGATCTGTCTATTATGGAAAGCCTACCAAAAGTCGGAGTGATAACTTGTGTCATAAAAGAGGGCAAGGTATTGTTCGGTAAGCGGAAAAATTCTCCGGGAGCCGGGACATGGTGCCTGCCCGGCGGCCATTTGGAATTCGGCGAGTCTTGGGAAGAGGGCGCCCGGCGGGAAATTTTTGAGGAGACCGGACTTGGCGTAGAGAACATACGCTTGTGGACCGTTACCAATGAGGTTTTCCCGGAGGAGCGGGAGCATTATGTGATGGTATGGATGGTGGCGGATTGCGGTTCCGGCGAGCCGCGTCTCAAGGAGCCGGAAAAATTCGAACGCTGGGACTGGTTTTTTTGGAATGAATCTCCTCAGCCGTTGATGAAACCCATAGCCGACCTTATGCAGCGCGGTGGCAATCCGTTTGATGCGAAGGCTATCGGCGAGCCGGATAATTGATTATCGTAACGATGCGGCATCATCCTTCCGGAACGGTTTTTTTACTTTGACTCAGTAAACCTTTCTTGTTAGAATTGAAAGACTGGGAGGCTCTAAACAATACCCCCTTTGAAGCGGGGAATTTTAAAAAAATCAACCAAAATTATGGGAATTTTCAGCAAACTGTTCGGTTCAAACCAGAGGGAAATCGCGAAATTGATGCCGGTCGTGGAAAAAATCAATTCCTTGGAGGCGGCTATCCGCCGCCTGTCGGATGAGGAACTGCGGGCCAAGACGCAGGAATTCCGGGACAGAATCGCCCAGGGCGAAACTTTAGACGGGCTTTTGCCGGAAGCTTTCGCGGTAGTGCGCGAAGCGGCCGACCGCGTCAATGGGACGCGGCCGTTCGATGTGCAGCTCATCGGCGGCATCGCGCTGCACCAGGGAAAAATCGCGGAAATGAAAACAGGGGAGGGAAAAACTTTGACGTCCACATTGCCGATCTATTTGAACGCGCTGACCGGCAAGGGCGTGCATGTCATTACCGTCAATGATTATCTGGCCAGGCGCGACTGCAATTGGATGGGTTCGATTTTCCATTTCCTGGGGATTTCTACGGCCTGCATCATCCATGACACGTCATATATCTATGAGCCGAAAATTATCGATTCCAATGAAGTGAATGTCGAGATGGAAAATTTGCGCGAAGTGGCGCGGCGGGATGCCTACAATGCCGATATAACTTATGGAACCAATAATGAATTCGGCTTTGATTACCTGCGCGACAATATGGTGCAATCCTTGGCGCAGATGGTGCAGCGGAAACTCAATTATGCCATCGTGGACGAAGTCGATTCGATCTTGATCGACGAGGCCCGCACCCCGCTCATCATTTCGGCGCCGGATACGGAATCGACCAAGATGTACCAGCAATTCGCGCAAATCGTGCCGAAGCTGAAAAAAGATGAGGACTATGAATTGGATGAAAAAATGAAGGCGGTGATCATCACGGACGAAGGTATTTCCAAAGTCGAGCAGATGCTGGGATTGGGCAATCTGTATGAGACCGGCAAGATAAGCTATGTCCATCATTTGGAACAAGCCTTGAAAGCGCAGGTCATTTTCCAGCGCGACCGCGACTATGTCGTGAAAGACGATGAGGTGATTATCGTGGATGATTTCACCGGCCGTCTGATGCCGGGCCGGCGCTATAGCGAAGGCCTGCACCAGGCGATCGAAGCCAAGGAGCACGTGAAGGTGCAGCGGGAATCGCGGACTTTGGCAACGATAACTTTCCAGAATTATTTCAGGATTTATGAAAAATTGGCCGGCATGACCGGAACCGCGCTGACTTCGGCGGAAGAATTTTTTAAAGTGTATAACGTGGACGTGCTGGAAATCCCGACTAACCGCGTGATGCAAAGGAAGGATTTGGCGGACGTGATCTATAAGACCGAGAAGGGCAAATTCGATGCCATTATGGAGAAGATCAAAGAGGTCAACAAAATCGGCCAGCCGGTCTTGGTGGGAACGATCGCGATTGAAAAATCCGAATATCTGAGCGCGCTCCTGCAAAGGAACGGCGTGCCGCATGAAGTCCTGAACGCCAAGAACCACGAACGCGAAGCGTCCATCATCGCCAAGGCCGGGCATAAAGGCGCCGTAACGATCGCGACCAATATGGCCGGGCGCGGAACGGATATCAAATTGGGCGACGGGGTGAAAGAAGTCGGCGGCTTGATGATTATCGGAACCGAAAGGCATGAAGCGCGGCGTATCGACAACCAGCTGCGTGGCCGGGCCGGCCGGCAGGGGGATCCGGGCGTTTCGCAATTTTATGTTTCCTTGGAAGACGAATTGATGCGCCGTTTCGGCGGCGACAAATTGAAGAATATGATGGACCGCTTGGGATTGCCGGAAGATCAGCCGATCCAAAACGTCATCATTTCCAAGTCGATCGAAAACGCGCAGTCGAAAATCGAAGGCTTCAATTTCGATATCCGCAAGCACGTTTTGGATTATGATGACGTGATGAACAAACAGCGCGAGGTGATTTACAAAAAACGCCGGGAGATTTTGGAAATGAAGGATACGAAGACCGAGATGCTGACCTATATCGGCGAGGAAATCGAAAGGATGGTTTCTTTTAATTGCGTCGGCGAAGAAGGCGAATGGAATGTCCAGGAAATCAATGATGCTTTCCGCGGGATAGTTTTCGCAAATGGAGATTTCACGACCAGATTGGAAGAGATCAGGGGCGACAGTCGGCATAATCCGGCTGAGAAGATCAGCAATATGGTGGAATTCCTATTCGGCATCGCCAAGGAGGTCTATAACAAAAAGGAAGCCGAAGTCGGGGAGGATCAGATGCGGGCCATCGAAAAGGCGGTCATCCTGCAAACGACCGATATGTCTTGGATGAACCATCTGGACGAAATCGATTATTTGCGCGAAGGCATCGGCCTGCGCGGTTACGGCCAGCGCGATCCGTTGATCGAATACAAGCGCGAGGCTTTCGCGATGTTTACGCAGCTGATAGAAAGCGTGCGCTCCAATATCGTCAATACTATTTTCCGCGTGAGCGCGGTTTCCTCCCAAAAGGAAGTTCCGCAGGCAGACTTGAGCTTTAGCGGCGCCAGCGATGAAGTCGAGCAATTCGGGGCGGCGAAATCGGCTGATACGGATGAAAAAAACCGATCCAAGCAGGCGACTATCGTGAACAAGGACAAGGTGGGTCGCAATGATCCTTGTCCGTGCGGCTCGGGCAAAAAATACAAGAAGTGCTGCGGGAAGTAAAAGCATCAAAGAGCGTCATGACTTATGAAGACTATTACCACGCTGTGCACCATATATAAACATCCGGATATCCTTTTAGGTATGAAAAAAAGAGGATTTGGCGCGGGCCGCTGGAACGGTTTCGGGGGTAAGTTACATCCGGGAGAATCGATCGGAGATGCGGCCATCCGGGAGGTCCGGGAGGAATGCGGACTTAGAGCGAATCGGCTTGAAAAAGTCGGCTTGATTGAATTTACCTTTGAGAAAACCGGAGACATCCAAGAGGTCCATCTGTTCTTGTGCGAAGACTTTGCGGGCGAGCCCATGGAAACGGAAGAGATGGAACCGCGGTGGTTTCCGATTGCGGAACTGCCTTATGCCGATATGTGGCCGGATGATAAATTTTGGATGCCGCTTTTGATTGAAGGAAAAAAATTTCAAGGCAGATTCATTTTTGCGGAAAACGGAAAAATAAAAAAATATACGCTGAAGACAGCCGACAAGATATGAAAATCATAACATTTGAAAAATCGGTCGGAGCGGTCGTTTTTCGCAGGAAGGAAGCCGGCGGAAAAGAATTTCTACTTCTGCACTATCCGTCCGGCCATTGGGATTTTCCCAAAGGGCATATGGAAAGCGGTGAAACCGAGGAAATGACTTTGCGGCGCGAAGTCGAAGAAGAGACCGGCCTCAAAGATCTAAGGCTATTGCCGGGCCATCGGGATAGTATGTGGTATTTTTATCGCGCGAAAGGCAAGGAAAGACAGGAGCGCGAAAAGGATGGCCGCGGCATCAATGTTTTCAAACGGGTCGTCTATTATGCGGCTGAAACCGAGGGAAAGGAAATCGGGCTTTCCCACGAGCATATCGGATCCGTATGGCTGGATTATGAGGCGGCGCTGGCTAGGCTGACTTTTCCAAGCGGCAAAAAAATCCTTCAAAAAACCCATAATTTCCTGAACCAGACCCGCTGATTCCCAACCCTGAATCGGCCTTAGTTGCGCAGTTTTTTGGGATGCTGTAAAATGGAATCAGTATGTTTTGCGGTGGGGCTTCGCTCATCGCCAAGGTTTTAATTAAATAAAATCGAAGTTTTAGCGCTATTTCCTATGACATTCCGACAAAAAATTTCCGTAAAATTCGCCTCAGTAATAATTTTAGCGATCCTGGCCGGGCTTATTTCCTATCCGAAGGCGGTTTCCAAAATCACGCCGCTCTATGACACGCTGAATAAGTTGAAAATAAACCTAGGTCTTGACTTGCAAGGCGGCATCCACCTGGAGTATAAACCGGACTTGAGTAAGATCGATTCATCCAAGGTTGATGAATCAATGCAAGCCGTGCAGGATGTTATTGAAAGAAGAGTCAATGCTTTCGGCGTGGCCGAGCCGGCGATCTATACGACGAAATCCGGCACCGAGCGCAGGTTGATCGTGGAATTAGCCGGGGTGAAGGACATCAATCAGGCTAAAAATCTGATTAAGGAAACTCCATTTTTGGAATTCAAAGCCGAGGGTCCGGCGGACACTTCAAAGGATATTTCTCAAGAAATGCTGGACACATTGAACAAGCAGGCTAAGCAGAAAGCGGAAGATTTGTTGAAAAAGGCCCTGGCTGACGATGATTTCGCGCAACTCGCCAAGGATAACAGCGAGGATCCCGGCAGCAAGGATAATGGCGGAGATTTGGATTTCGCGAAGAAAAACACTTTCGTACCGGAATTCGACAAGGTGCTTTTTGAAGATGGATTGAAAGACGGCGAAGTATATGGCCAGCTTGTTGAAACGCAATTCGGCTGGCACATTATCAAAAAAATTGAACAACGGGGGGAGGGGGATGATTTGGAAATCCATTCGGCACACATACTGATTGCTAAAAAAGCCAATCCGGCGCCTAAAATGAATTATATAGCTACCGGGCTCACGGGCAAAAATTTGAAGAACGCGACAGTCGATTTTGCCAGCCAAGGACTTTCGGAGCCGCAGGTGGCGCTGAAATTCGATGATGAAGGCACGAAGCTGTTTGCTGAATTGACCAAGGGCAATATCGGCAAGAGCATCGCGATCTATCTGGACGGTCAGATAATCAGCGCGCCGACCGTGCAGGCGGAAATAACCAACGGCGAAGCGGTGATTACTGGGAATTTTTCAGTCGAAGAGGCTAAAAGTTTGGTAAAAAGGTTGAATGAAGGCGCTTTGCCGGTGCCGATCAATCTGATTAGCCAGGAGAGCGTGGATGCGTCTTTGGGCGGCGAATCATTGGCGACGAGTTTGAAGGCGGGCTATATCGGTCTTGGTCTAGTGGTGATATTTATGCTTTTGTATTATAGGTTCTTGGGCTTGATCGCTTCTTTCGCGTTGCTGGTCTATGCTGGATTGATGGTTTCCATCTTCAAATTATCTGGATTGACGCCGTGGCAGATCACTTTGACCTTGCCGGGCATCGCCGGTTTGATCTTGTCGGTCGGAATGGCAGTGGATGCCAATATCCTGATTTTCGAGCGGACCAAGGAAGAAATCAGGAAAGGAAGAACTATCCTAGGCGCATTGGATGAGGGATTCAAGCGGGCTTGGACGTCGATCCGCGATGGCAACGTTTCTTCCATCATCACGTCACTCATCTTGATCGAACTCGGAACGGGTTTTGTAAAAGGCTTCGCCGTAACCTTGATCGTGGGCGTCTTGCTTTCGATGTTCACGGCTGTCACGATTTCACGGACTTTGCTGAAATTCATCCTGGGCGAATGGGTTTCCAATAGATTGTGGCTGGTCGGGGTGAAAAAGAGCGAAATCGCGGAGTTCAATAAGAAATAATTTTTAATTTTTAAATTCTTAATTTTATAAATAAATTCTAATGTCTAAATTTTTAAACATTAAAAAATAGAACATTATTTAAAAATTATAAAATTAAAAATTACTAAATCCATTCCATGTATAATATCATTTCAAAAACCAAATATGCCTATGCGGTTTCTATCGCACTGACCATCTTGAGCGTGCTAAGCATCTTTGTCTGGGGGCTGAAATTCGGCATCGATTTTACGGGCGGAACGGTGATGGAAATCAGATTTTCCCAAAACTTGCCGACGAGCCAGGAAATAGTGGAAATTTTGGGCGGATTGGATCTCAACAGCTTGACTGTCCAGGGCAAAGGCGGCAATTCCTTATTGGTCAGTTATGCTTCGGTTGATGATAGTATCAATCAAGAAGTGTGGAAAGGAATCAGCGGGAAGTATCCGGAGGCGACCCAATTGAAGGTTGATTATCGGGATTCTTCGGTTTCGGCTGAGTTGAAGAAAAATTCCCTGTGGGCGCTTTTTTGGGCGGCGGTCGGCATAATGGCTTTCATCGCTTTCGCTTTCCGCAAAGTTTCCCGCCCGGTCGAATCTTGGAAATATGGCGCCGGAGCGGTCATCGCGCTTATCCACGACGTGTTGATTACGGTCGGCGCATTTGCGATCCTCGGTCATTTCAAAGGAATCGAGGTCGGCGTGCCCTTCATTGCCGCTTTGCTGACCATCCTCGGGTTTTCCGTGCATGACACGATCGTGGTCTATGACCGGACCCGCGAGAATCTTCTGAAAGGCTCGGGTAAAGAAGCTTTTCCGGAAGTGGTCAACCGCAGCTTGAACGAGACTTTGGTGCGTTCGATCAATACTTCGATGACGGTGGTCATCACCTTGCTGGCGATTTACATTTTCGGAGGCGAATCGATCAAGGATTTTGCATTGGCGCTTTTGATCGGCGTATCGTTCGGAACCTACTCCTCGATTTTCATCGCGTCCGCCCTGCTAGTGACCAGCTATAGATTACAAGCTAAAAATTAATTTTTTTACTAAAAACTAAAAAGATGTGGAATCCATTCAAGAAAAAGAAAAAAAATCCGCTAACCGGCGAAGTGGAAATTGAAGAAAGCGCGCCAAAAATGGGAATGTTGCAAAGTTTGGCG
>JAUXSI010000040.1 GCA_030679985.1 Candidatus Moraniibacteriota bacterium
GAGTGTATCGAAGGGCGCTGTTTGTCCTCAGGAGAAAAGTTCGGAGGAGATATTTTCACATTCATCGGGATATTTTTCCTTAAGCGCTTCAAGGGCTTCGGCGCATGTATGGAAATATCTATCAAACTTTACTTCGATCGGCCAGACCGATACTGGTGAGCGGATTGCGATGGTTGATTCCCATGAAATTTCGCTGATTTGCTTGATTGATAGGTTAAACCAGATGGACTGATCATTTTTTACCTTATGAATGTTTACTTTAACCTCAGTATTCTTCCAGTAAAAAATGGGATTTCCGGTCACTTGTACATTGCACCCAAGTTCAATGGTGCCTGTGTTTTGGTTGTGTTCAAATTCGAACATCTGGTTTTCCTCCATGTGTTTTATTTATTAAAGAAATCGCCCGACCGCATTCTATCGTCTTAGTGTTTTTTTGTCAAGAAATAATAGGAATTATGTGTCAAAACATTTGCATAGCACTAATCAGATCCTGATCGGCATCACGTTCAGGATGACGGAAGTCGGATGCTATCTCCGGTATGTACATAGGACAGGAAACATTCCCAAGGCATCGCGCGGGTCGCGGTGCCTTTTATCAATTCCGGGGGTTTGTGGTATAATGGAATCATAAAAAGTCTTAAGGGTAAAATTATGGCGGATGGTATCTATGTGTCCCTGGATGAAGCGAGGGATGAATTGAAAAAACGCTGGGAGGATGTGGAATTGAGGAAGAGAATCGAGGAGGAGTTGGGAGATAAGTTTTTCTTTGCTTTTCAAAAATTTCCCAGGGTTGTTTTAAATCGTCAAGTTGTATCTCCGGACAATGGGTTTATGTTTTTTTATCAATGTGCTAAGTATATTGGTGAAAATCCATTAGTGTGGGAAGGACTTGAGGATATGTTTGTTTCTTTTAATGAAGAAAAGAAAGGACTTGGTCGTTTAAGAGTAACTCTGGAAGATGGAACAAAATCAACAGTTGATATTATGAATTTTCATGAGAATGAAAAAAAGAAGCTTAGTAAATGTATTTTAAAAAATGGAGAAATTCTTATTGATTTTCATCATGATCTATGTAAGCTTTCAGGGTATAATATAGAAATATGTGATAATACGGCATGGAAAAGAGGAATGCGCGATGTCTCGGAATATTATCATTATACAATGTTGCACTTCATTGCGCATGGCGTTTTGTTTGAAAATTTTTTTGATGAAGGAGGGACAAGCGAGGATGAATTTACTCATGAAGTTGTATATCCTGCTATTAAAAAAATCGAGGAAGATTTTGGTGTAAAACCATTGATTGTTCGTTTGTATCCAGAAAATCAAACTGACGAGGAGGATTTTTATTGGTGGAGTTATCCCCCGTATATTAATAATTACATAGTTGATTATGCTAAAAAGAATAATATGAATTTTAAAAAATTAAATTTCTTAAGTGTAAAAAAATGATTTGTCCTTATTATCCTGAACCCCAGTATCTTATATATTCAACCGATGTTCCAAGCCTCCTTTATTATTCTCACATTCCGACGGCTGTAATTTCTTTGTTAGTGAGTTTTTTCGTGTTTTTAAAAAATAAAAATTTGTTGAGTAAAATTTTATTAACATTATCTTCAGCATTTTTGTTATGGATAATTTTTGATTTAGTTGTCTGGACTAACATAAATAGTGATGTTATTATGTTTGTTTATTCTTTTTTTGGGATGTTAACAGTAGCTATATTTATATTATGTTTATATTTTTTGTATGTATTTATCAACAAGAAGGATGTCGGTTTTAAATTTAAATTACTTTGGGGGATTATTTTTTCAATCACGTCAATTTTTGCATATAAAAATGCAGAAAGCTTTAATTTGATTAATTGTGGCGCGAATGATGGTGGTTGGTATAGTATTTATTACCTTTATGGTATTGAACTATTTTTTGCAGCATGGATATTTATTTATGGGATAGTTAAATATATAAGGGAAAAAGATATTGATTTTAAAAAGCAAATATTGTTATTAATATTTGGAATTGATTTGTTTTTGCTATCCTTCTATACAGCTATAGCACTAGCCAGCTATCTAGTAGAAAAAGGTGTCGTTTCCGACTTCGGCCTCGAATTCTACGGCCTCTTCGGCATGACCTTCTTCATGGGCGTCCTCGCCTACCTCATCGTCAAATTCAAAGCCTTCGACATCAAACTGCTGGGCGCCCAGGCCCTGGTCGCCACCCAGGTGATCCTGACCGCTTCCCAATTCGCTTTTGTCCGCAACAACACCAATCGGATCCTGACCGCCGTCACCCTGGCTCTGACTTTCGTCTTCGGCTACTTTCTCATCAAATCGGTTAAGATCAGTGAAGAAAGGAAGGAAGAACTGCAACTGATGTCCACCAAGCTGGCGGAATCCAACGACAAACTCAGGAAGCTCGACAACACCAAATCCGAATTCATCTCCATCGCTTCCCACCAGCTCCGCACCCCCCTCACCGCCATCAAAGGTTTCATCTCCCTGCTGTTGGAAGGTTCCTATGGCCAGATGACTTCGGACCAAGAGGATGTCCTGAACAAGGTCTATACCAGCAACGAACGGTTGGTGAACCTGGTGGAAGACCTGCTGAACGTCTCGCGGATGGAATCGGGCCGGATGGAATTCAAATTCGAAAAAACCCAGCTGGACGGTATCTGCCAGGAAGTCTATGACACTTTCGTCCTGCGCGCCAAAGAGCATAAGCTGTACCTGGAATACATCCGGCCGGACAAGGTTTTGCCGGAGGTGATGATCGACCCGAAGAAAGTGCGCGAGGTGGTTTCCAATATGGTGGATAACGCTTTGAAATATACGCCGGACGGCCATGGGGGAGTGCGGTTGAAGCTGGAACAAATCGGGGAAAACTTGCGCGTCACGATTTCCGACACCGGCATCGGCATCCCGAAAGAGGAATTGCCGTATCTGTTCGCCAAATTCTCCCGCGGCAAGGACGTGTCACGCTTGAACACCGGCGGCACCGGCCTCGGGCTCTATGTCGGCCGCGGCATGATCGAAAACAACGGCGGCAAAATCTGGGCCGAATCCGATGGCGCCGACCTCGGTTCGCGCTTCATCATCGAGCTGCCCTTGGTGCAGTCGGAAGAGCTGATGAAGAAGTGGGGATGATTTTGGAATTTCAAAATCCGAATTTCAAATTTCAAAATGGCTCCGAAGGTTGAACCTTCGGAAATAGTCGCTGCAACCATAGGAAATATCGGGCCGGATCCCTGCCTGCCGGGGATGGCAATGGCAAGGCATCCCAGGGCCTTTGTTGCGCCCCATTTGACTATTGGTCGTGGTCTGATAAAATAGGATGTATGGAAAAGAAAACTAAAAAAATTAAAGAAAAGACATATAAGGCTGGCGAAGTGATGTCTATGCTGGAACATATCAATGATGGCATCGAGGTTATCGGTGAGCAGTATAAAGGTGTTGTCGGTCGCTTGGATGGCATCGACAACCGTTTAGATGGCATTGACAGCCGCTTGGATGGCATTGACAGCCGCCTGGATGGCATCGACAGCCGTTTGGATAAAATGCAAGGGGATGTTGATATTATAAAAAGCGATATCGTCGATATAAAATACGAGTTGAAGGATAAAGTCAGCTACGCGGAATTTGAAAAAATGGAAAAAAGAATAATCAAGCTGGAAAAACTGGTTTTTGCAAGGTCTGCATAAGATATTAAGTTTGATTTGAAGCCGTGAGGCTCACTTGGAGGGGAAAAGGACCAAAAGGCATCCCATTGTTTCGGCGGGATGCCTTTTGTGTTTGCGCGCGCATCGCCATCGATGCGCCGATTTGTTTTTTCGCTTCCGGAATGGTAGAATAACGGGGAAGTCGGGATGCAACCGATGGATTTAAAAAGTAACGCGACACACCTATGGGAAATGAGAATAAGATATATGATTTGATCATCATCGGGGCGGGCGCGGCCGGACTCACGGCTTCACTCTACGCTTCGCGCTATAAACTGGACCATCTGCTATTCGGCATGGAACCGGGCGGACAGATAAATGAGATCCATAGCTTGGAAAATTGGCCGGGAATCGTTTCGATTCCGGGCCGGGAGCTGATCGGCCGGATGGTCGAGCAGGTCAATAATTTCGGAGTGCAAATCAAGGGCGAATCGATCAATTCCGTCCAAAAAAACGCTGAGGGCATTTTCGAGATAGAGAGCGGCAACGAGAAATATCTGGCCAGGACATTGATTATGGCGATGGGCGCCAGCTATCGGAAAATGAATATTCCGGGCGAGAAGGAATTCACCGGCAAGGGCGTGTCGTATTGCGCCACTTGTGACGCGATGTTTTTCCGCAACAAAATCGTCAGCGTGATCGGCGGCGGTAATTCGGCGGCCGTGGTGGCGCTGGAGCTGACCGACTTCGCTTCCAAAGTGTATCTGGTCTACCGCGGCGAGAAATTGTCAGCCGAGCCGGTGTGGCTGGACAGGCTGGCGGCCAATCCGAAAATCGAAATCATCAGGCAGACGAATGTTATTGAGATAAAAGGAGATGTCAAGGTGGAAAAAATAATCCTTGACCGGGCGCTGGCGGATGACAAGACGTTTTTGACGGTTGACGGGGTTTTCATCGAAATCGGCAGCGAACCGGGCATCGAGCTGGCTCGGAAGCTGGGCGTGGAAACCGATGAGCAGAATTTCATCCAAGTCGGCGCCGACCAAAGCACGAACGTGCCGGGGGTTTTCGCGGCCGGCGACATCACGACCGGTTCCAATAAATTCCGGCAGATCATCATGGCCGCGGCCGAAGGCGCTTTGGCGGCCAATAGCGCGTATAAGAAGTTGAAACTATGAAAAATAAAAATATGCAAGCAATCGGATTGCCGAAAAAAATCGGCGGACCCGCCTCGCCTCGACGAGCGGCCATTTCCGCCAGTCTAGGCGGGAAAATCGAGGTCAATTCCAAATTTAAATTGACCAAGGAAAACTTGCCGGTTTTATATACGCCCGGCGTGGCGGAAGTTTGCAAAGCTATCGCCAAAGACAAGAAACTTTCCAAAGCCTATACCATCCGCAAAAATTGCGTGGCGGTGGTTTCGGACGGTTCGGCGGTGCTGGGATTGGGCAACATCGGGCCGGAGGCCGGTTTGCCGGTGATGGAAGGCAAGGCTTTGCTGTTCAAGGAACTGGCGGGCGTGGACGCTTTTCCGCTCGTGCTGGCGACGCAGGATGTCGAAGAGATCATACGGACGGTGAAATATCTGGAGCCGACTTTCGGCGGGATAAATCTGGAAGATATCAGCGCGCCACGCTGTTTTGAAATCGAAGAAAGGTTGAAAAAAGAAATGGACATTCCGGTTTTCCACGACGACCAGCATGGCACGGCTATCGTGGTTTTGGCCGGACTGATCAATGCCCTCAAGGTCGTCAGGAAGGAGATTAAAAAAATCAAAATCGTCATCTCCGGCGTCGGCGCGGCCGGCACGGCTATCGCTAAATTGCTCATCAAGGCTGGCGCTAAAAATATCGTGATGGTGGATAGTCAAGGCATCATATTCAAGGAACGGGCCGGCGGGCTCAATGGCGCCAAGATGGAAATCGCCGGCATCACCAATCCGCACAAATTGCAAGGCACGGTGGAAGACGCCCTGGAACAGGCGGATGTCTTTATCGGGGTTTCCGCGCCCGGCATCTTGCGGCATATCCATATCGCCAGAATGAACAAGGACGCCATCGTTTTCGCGATGGCTAATCCGGTTCCGGAAATAATGCCGGAAGAAGCCAAGCGCGGCGGGGCGAAAGTCGTGGCTACGGGCCGTTCGGATTATGCCAACCAGCTCAACAATGTCCTGGCTTTTCCGGGAATTTTCCGCGGGGCGCTGGATAACGGAGTGAAGAAAATAACCGACAGGCACAAGTTGGACGCGGCGCGGACTATCGCCGGGTTGATAAAAAAACCAACTGCTGGTAAGATAATACCAGACGCGCTGGATGCCCGCGTGGCGAAAGCGGTCGCTGGGATTTTTTTAAAAAAATAACCACCTGCGGACATACAAGTTTTTATAAAAATACAAAATAGGTTCCGGGATGCGTTTGTATTTTTGCAATAATTCGTAATCCGGCGGAAGTTATGAAAATATACAAACAAAAAATCGAGGTCAAAAGCACGACCCAGGCCGAGTTTATCGACATAACCGACCGGGTTGACGAAGTCATCGGCAACTCCGGCGTGCGGGAGGGCCAAGTTCTGATCTATTCGCCGCATACTTCGGCGAGTATCGTGATCAACCACAACGAAGCGATGCTCCTGCAGGATTTCATGCGCGTCCTATATCGGATCGTGCCGATAAACGACCGCTATTCGCATGACGTTTTCGAACTCAACCGTTCCCATAAATCGGACGGGCGCAGCAACGGCCATTCGCATTGCAAGAGCATGCTCCTGGGCGTGAGCGAGACGGTGCCGATTGAGAAAGGCAAGATGCTTCTGACCGAGAAACAGAATATTTTCGTAGTCGAGCTGGACGGGACGAGGACCCGTGACATCATAATCCAAGTTATCGGCATATAACCAGCGATGAGTAAAATGGTCAACAATCTGATCCGCGACGGCTATTTGAAAAGCGACGCGATTATAGAAGCCCTGGAGCATATCAGGCGGATTGAATTCGTCCCGGAAGAGCTGGAACTCGAGGTGGATGCCGACGTGGCTTTGCCGATCGGCTATGGGCAGACGATTTCCCAACCTTTGGTGGTGGCCATAATGCTGGAATTGCTGGATCCGCAGAAAGGCCAGAAGATATTGGACGTCGGCAGCGGCTCGGGTTGGACCACGGCGCTGTTGGCCCATATCGTCGGATCGGAAGGTAAAGTGGTTGCGGTTGACATAATCGGGGCCCTGTCTGATTTCGGGCGGGCGAACGCGGATAAGTTCGGTTTTGTCAAAAACGGCATCGCCGAATTCCACAATGCCGACGGAAGCAAGGGTTTTCCGGACCAGGCGCCCTATGACCGCATTTTGGTTTCCGCTTCGGTCAATGATGAGATCCCGCAAGCCCTCAAGGACCAGTTGAAAATCGGCGGCAAGATGGTCATTCCGTACCGCAACAGCATCATCTACCTGGAAAAGGAAAGTGCGGATAAGTTCTATAAGGAAGAATTTCCGGGATTCACTTTCGTGCCTTTCATTATCAATTAATTCGCGGATATCGTTATGTTGAAAAGATCCATTATTTCTTTAGTGATTCTGGCTGTCCTGGCGGGCGGGTTTTTTTATTTCCGCTACCAGGTTTATTTTTCCCACGGGGAAAATTCTGAAAGCCAAACGTTTGAAGTTATCAAAGGAGAGGGCAATGGGCAGGTCGCGGCCAAGTTGGAGCAGGTCGGGTTGGTTTCCGGAAATTGGTATTTCTATTATTATTTGCAGACCCACGGACTCGTGAATAAGATCTTGCCTGGCAAATACGCTTTGAACGGCGGGATGTCCATTCCGGAAATCGCAGTCCATATCACGAATGAGGAAAACATCCTGCCGGGTTATGTGAAGATAACCATCCCCGAGGGTTGGACCAGTAAAAAAATCGCGGAAAGATTGGCGGCCAATGGCTTGGACGGGCCAGGATTCTTGGAAATCGTGCAAAATCCCCAGGAAATATCGGCCGGATATGGATTTTTGGACGGAGCGGCCACCTTGGAGGGTTATCTGTTTCCGGATACTTATTTTTTCAAAAAAGACATCGATGCCGCCGGCGTAGTCGAAAAGATGCTGGATAATTTCGATAAAAAATTGACAGCCGGAATGCGCGGCGATATCGCGAAACAGGGTAAATCGATCGCGGATATCATCACTTTGGCCAGCATCGTGGAGCGGGAAGTCAGTTCGTTCGAAGACCGGGAATTGGTCGGCGGCCTGTTTTGGAACCGCATCGCGATCGGCCAGCCGCTGCAAAGCGACGCGACGCTGACCTATATCCTGGATGATGAAATCGGCCAGCATACTTTGGAGCAGACCCGGATCGATTCCCCTTACAATACGTACCGCAACAAAGGTTTGCCGCCAGGTCCGATCGCCAATCCCGGCTTGGCCGCGATCAAAGCCACGCTGTATCCGAAAAATTCGGAATATAATTATTTTCTCAGCGATCCGGAGACCGGACAGACCGTTTTTTCCAAGACTTTCGAGGAACACGTGTCCAATAAAGACAAATATGGATTATGAACCGGCCAGCGCCGGAGCTATAATAAAAAAACCTTGCGTCCTGCAAGGTTTTTTGTTTCAGGTGGTATTAGGGGTTGAGCCTTGACAAATATATCTGTTATGTGATAATATTGCTTGAACTAAAAAATTTAACTTATCGGATATGCAAAAAAGTAATAAATCAGGCGTAAACGAGGCAAAAAACAGCAAGTCGACTTTCCTTGACTTAGCCGGCGTTTTGTTATCCGGCTTGCCGCAACGGTCGCAGGAAATCGTGAAAAAAAGATTCGGCTTGGCTGACGGTAAAATCGAAACATTGGAGAAGATCGGAAGCAGTTACGGCATAACCCGGGAACGGGTGCGCCAGATAATCACCTATGCCGTCAAGAAAGTTTCCGAGTCTTCCGAGTCTGTCGAATTCAAACAGGCCGAAGAGAAAATAATTTTGGAAATATCCCGGAAGGATGGTATAATGAACGAAGAAAAATTGATCGGAAAACTTGGCTCCGGCAATTTGAGCGAAGCCAATGCGGTCATATTTTTCGCAGTCTGCTCGAACAGGATACTCGGGATCGAGGAGAAGGGTTTGACGAAGAAATCCTGGGCCCTTTCAAAAGACGTGTTGGCGAAGGTGAAGGAAGTGTCCGCCATCGCGAAAGAAATCCTGGTCGCGTCGAATACTCCGCTGACCGACGCTGAAATGGTCGCACGTGTCATCGCCAGGAAAAAAGAGTTCACCAAAAACCAGATCCTGAGTCACTTGGACGTTTTGACGGAAATCTCGAGGAACAAGTTCGGCCGCTGGGGTTTTTCCAAATGGATGGAGATAAACCCGAAAGGCACGCGCGAACGGATCCATCTGGTTTTGAAAGAGGGGAAAAAACCTTTGCATTTTACGGAAATCGCCAAGCTTATCGACGAGTCGGGGATCAGCAAACGGAAATCCCATCCGCAGACGGTGCACAATGAATTGATAAAAGACAGCCGGTTCGTCCTGATCGGCCGCGGGATATATGCTTTGCGGGAATGGGGCTATACTCCCGGCGCCATCAAGGATGTGCTGGAGGAAATCCTGAAAAAAAGCGGCCGGGCGATGACGAAAGAGGAGATTTTGACGGAAGTGGACCGGTTGAGGCAGGTCAAAAAAACTACGGTAATGATAAATCTGAATAATAGCGGCAGTTTCGCCAAAGTAGACGGTAAATATGATCTAAAAGACAGGCGGCGGGTTTTGTAAACTGGATACGGACCAAGCGCGAGTCAATTTGCAACGTCAAATATTAAAAATAAAAAATGGATACGTATATCGAAATCTTAAAAAGCTTCTGGCAACCTTTCTCCCAGTTTTGGTGGATAATATTGCCGGTGGCTTTTTATTTTATCTTTGAAATCATCTGGAAAGATTTCGCGCAGAACAACTGGCTGGGTTCGCTGAAATGGACGATGCTGGAAATCATCCCGCCCAAAGATTTGGAGAAGGGGCCCAAACCGATGGAATCCGTGTATCAAGGTTTGTGCGGAGTCCTGACCACGTTCAACACTTTCGATGAATGGATAGCTGGAAAAACCACCGACCGCTTCAGTCTGGAGTTGGTCAGTCTGGGCGGCGAGGTGCATTTCTATATCCGGGTGCAAAAAAGGCTATATACTCTCGTGGAAAGCCAGATTTACGCGCAGTATCCCGGAGCGGAAATCAGGGAAGCGGAAGATTATATGAAAAATTTTCCCCGCGTGGTGCCGAATCGCGATTGGGATTTATGGGGTTCGGATATCATCTTATCTGGTCCGGATCCTTTTCCGATCCGCACATACGACAAATTCGAAGAGGATATCACCGGCACGATGATCGATCCGATGGCGGGTTTCGTGGAATTGTTCGCGTCAGTGCCGCCGGGGCAAAATCTGCTTTGGCAGATGGTGGTTTTCCCTGAACCGGAGCCTTGGAAAAAGAACCAGATGGCGTATGTGCAAAAATTGGCTGGCCGGGAAAAGGGCGATGGTGGCGGAATATTACAGGATTTAAAAGATATTTTCGCCCATCTTTTTTCGGCTTTCTTGGGGCCGGTGGAATTTCCCAAAAAGGCCAAAAAGGAAGAACAGCCTCTGGCTTTCCGTTTGACGCCGAACGAAACAGAGCAACTCAAGGCGCTGGAAGAAAATCTGAGCAAGAATACCTACCGGGTCAAAATGAGGATGCTCAATATCGGTCTTAAAGAAAATTTCGAAAAAACCTTGCACACGGCTTTTTTCGGAGTAATGCGGCAATTTAACGATTTGAATTCCAATAACCTCAAGCCGGACAATACCAAAACGGTCGCCAATTTCATAGCGGTGGATTCGCGCGCGCAGACGATGAAAAGAAGGATCTATAACCGTTATCGCAACAGGAATATGGATGGCAATAAATTCGCTTTTTCCGTGACGGAGCTGGCCACTGTCTACCATTTGCCGGATATGGGAGTGATGACGCCGGCTCTCCCGAGAGTCGAATCCAAAAAAGGCACGCCGCCGTCCAATTTGCCGATCGGATAATTTTAAATTGCAGCCGGCAATCCGTAAATCATCAGTCCGTAGGTCATTTTAAATTATAATTTCGAACTAAAAACTAAGAACTTAACCCTATGCCAGAAATAAATTTTTTCGCCAAAACTAATTTCAGGAACCAGGAGCGGGTCTTCGGCATCAAGCGCGACGACCGGCGGCGGCATATGTATGTCATCGGAAAGACCGGAATGGGAAAATCCAATCTTTTGGAGAATATGGCCATCCAGGACATCCGCAATGGCGAAGGCGTTTGCGTCGTCGATCCGCACGGAGAATTCGCCGAAAAAATGTTGAAAGCCGTGCCGGCCAACCGGATAAACGACGTGGTTTATTTCAATCCTTCGGACGCGGAATTCCCGATCGCTTTCAATATCCTGGAATCGGTGGACGACGATAAAAAAAATCTGGTCGCTTCCGGCATGATGGGGGTGTTCAAAAAAATCTGGCCGGACGTGTGGAGCGCCCGGATGGAATATATCCTGAACAATACGATTCTGGCCCTTCTGGATTATCCTGGCTCGACGATGCTGGGCGTCAATCGGATGATGATGGACTTGGATTATCGCAAGCGGGTTTATCCGAAAATCAAGGATCCGGTGGTGAAATCTTTTTGGATCAATGAATTCGACAAATGGGAGGACAAGTTCCGCAAGGAAGCGGTGGCCGCGATCCAGAACAAGGTCGGGCAATTTTTGTCCTCTTCGGTCATCCGGCACATCGTCGGCCAGCCGAAATCCACCATCGATATGCGCGATATTATGGATAACCAAAAAATCCTGATCGTGAATTTGTCCAAAGGTAGGATCGGAGAAGATTCGATGCGGCTTTTGGGCGGGATGATAATCACCAAGATCCAATTAGGCGCGATGGGCCGGGTCGATATGCCGGAAGATCGGAGAAAAGATTTTTATCTATACGTGGATGAATTCCAGAATTTCGCGACGGAGTCTGTCGCCAATATCCTTTCGGAAGCGAGAAAATACCATTTGAACCTGATCCTGGCGCACCAATATATCAACCAGCTCATTTTCGACGGCAATGGCACGGTGCGGGACGCGGTTTTCGGCAATGTCGGCACCATTGTTTCTTTCCGGGTGGGCGCGGAGGATGCGGAGCACCTGGAGAAAGAGTTTGAACCGGTATTTATGATGAATGATATCGTGAACTTGTCGAAATACCATATCTATCTGAAGTTGATGATCGACGGCGTGGCGGGAGATGCTTTTTCGGCTACCACCTTGGCGCCACTGGATTTAGGCAATACTGAGGGCGTCGAGGAGAAGGTAATCCGCGTGACCCGTGAGCGGTATGGCAAATCGAAAGCGGAAGTTGAAGATCGGATAGCCCGTTGGAGCGGAATGGAGGTTTTCAAAGAATCGCTTGAGG
>JAUXSI010000049.1 GCA_030679985.1 Candidatus Moraniibacteriota bacterium
GATGGTCGACGATTACCTTCTGGATGAAGGCGATGTCGTCTTGGGTAATGGTGCGATTTCGATAAGTCAGGGTTGCGGTCATGCAGTATTACATAACCGAAACCTCATGCGAACGCACGGATTTTTTTCAGGGTAAAAAAAAACGCGGTGAACGGGTACAGAATCAAGTGCCGTTTCTATGATCCAAATGGCCCCTGGTGACACGACTGTTGGGTCTACGCCTACACCCAAATTTGAAACAAAATACGGGACTCCAAAAAAGAAAATGCAATCCCCGCCCTAGGGAGCTGGCCGCCGATCTGACCGGCGCCGCCCTCGATGCCGAGGAATCTGATTGCAGAATTATCAGGTTCGGAGCAGCCAAGGCGATCAAAATGCAATCAAAAAAACGATTGCCGGCAACTTGGTTGGCTGGTGATTGCATGAACATTCATATCTCACCCTCTCAGGAAGAAGGTCAACATGCGGGCATGCCGGAACGGTTAATATTGGCCATGGATCTCAGCGATGATGTATCATGCTGAATTGTAATGATATCAAGTTAGAAATGCATAGAATCACCCATATTCCATTGTCAAGAATGTTAGGTTGGAGTAGATATCAAGAAACTTGATAATAACTTGTTAGCGTAAAAAAGGGCAGATGATAAGTGGATAGAAAAGTTGGAGACAAAATACCAATTACAGGGGTGGATGAAACAACATGGCATATCGAAACGGTAATTATTCAGCGTTCTATGTTGCTGAACCATTCAACGAAAGCAACCTTGGTGCACACTCAGCAAAAGATTTTGTCTATTACAACTTGCTCAGGGCCTGGAAAGCCGATGACAGCACATTCCCTTTCAACGATTCACATGCCAAGAACTACAATGTTAGGGATAACAGTGATTGGGAGAAGACATTAAAACCCAGAATTCACGACCGACTAAACAAATCTAAAAACATAGTGTTGTTCTTAAGCTCGGTGACGAAAAGTAGCAAGGCTTTGCGCGAAGAAATTAATTTTGGAATTGGCACGAACGGGTTGCCTGTGATTGTGGTTTATCCAGACTATGCAGAAAAGAGCGATATTATAAATTGTAGTTCTAATACGATTAAGCAGCAGATAAAGAATCTATGGGATAAGCTGCCAATATTTCGGGACTTAATGGGTGAAGTGCCAACCTTACACATACCGAAAAAAAAGGCATTGATAAAAAGTGCCTTGAGTAATGCTGATTTCATGGTCAACACCAAATGTGCCGTCGATACCTATTTTTATAAATGCTAACTGCCTTTGCTTTGGTACAAATGATGATTTTAAATACGGGTAAAGGAAGCAGTCTATTCTTCTAGGAGTTAGCTATGCGCTTTTTTTGGGATTCAATTACAAGCAAGTCTTATTGGCAATATGTACTGCTGTCGCGAGTAGGTGCTGAGTCAGTTCTTGCTGTGTTTGGCTCCTTCTATCTTGTCGTTGAAGTACTTGATTTTTTTAAGATATATACTCGTGATGAATATGCTTCTTATGCATTTCTGATCTTTTTAGTGCTCTCCGTACTTACATCGATCATTATTCGTCGCCCCATAAGGTCAATTTGTGTAGCTTTTCCAAAGCACGACTTTAGCATCGAAGTAAAAATAGAAGACTTGTTTGAGGTGACTGGGGCGATAATGATAAGCACAAACACCATCTTTGAAGCAGACGTAGCAGGAGGAAAGATCTCCCCCGATAGTTTGCAGGGACAATTTACAGCCAAATATTTTACTGGCAATCAGAACGAACTCCTGCGCCAAATCGACGATGCGCTAAAACATGTTGAGGGTTCGGCTCCATATCCCATGGGCACGACACTACCAATTACTACTCATGGAAAAACATTCTATTTTACAGCGATGGCTGAATTGAATGAGCAAGGTAACGCGATGACCACCCCGGACAACGTCAGGACTGCTTTGGAGGGTTTATGGAAGCATGTTCGTGATGCTGGAGAATTACAGGAATTGGCTGTTCCGGTTGTTGGGACTGGTCGGGGGAGGCTGAAGCTGTCAAGAAAGAAAATGATAGCTCTCATTTCTGAGTCTTTTGTAAAGTTCTCAGAGAAGTCAAAATTCTCGGATCGGTTGGTCATTGTGGTTCGGCCTGAAGATGCCACCAGCTTTGAAGTAAACCTCTATGATGTAAAAGACCATTTGGTCCAGACATTGAAGTCTTGAAAAATCGCTAACAAATCGTTTGAGAATCGACGCGCAAAACCCGCGCACGTCTCAACTCCACGTTAGAGCAAAAAATAATGAGAATTGAAACTCATGAAATAGACACCCAAGCTCGTAAGCTTGTACCGATAGCTCTTCCTCGTCAATGGGAATATAGGGATGTAACTGGCAGGGACTACGGTATTGATATGGAGCTAGAAATATTTGAAGAGAAAAATGCAACAGGGCAGGTGTTATTGTTCCAAATTAAAGGAACAGAAAAAGACATTGTTTTTAAAGATGGCCTCGCCAGCTTTGACGTTCCAACCAAAACTCTAATTTATTCTGAACGGTTTGTTACTCCTTTCATTCTTGCGGTTTGCCCAATTAATAATGAAAAGCAAATTTTTTATTATATCTGGATACAAGAGTATGTAAAAAGTGTTTTGAATTTTGACAATCCAGATTGGCGTAACAACAAAACTACGACCCGAATAAAATTACTTGAGAACAACATCATGCCAGGTAACGAGAAACATTTATCTCATATTTCTCACTTCCCCCAAAGGCTTTATGGTGCATGCGAGGTAGCTCGTATTCTTGATAATCTCCGTTATGTCCTCGATGGAGAACCGCGTCCCTGTGACTACCAAGATACTGCTGAAGAGTTACAAAAAGTTCTCCATATTCCTGGGTATTTGAGCAACCAATGGAGGCACGGTGAGTTTATTCAGACTCAATATCTGCAGCCAGCATTGCTTGCTGCCCAATTACTTGCAGCCCAAAGGGGGCCAACCGATGAAGAAATCAAGCATTTACCTTTGTATGCTTCAGGAATAAAGGCTACTGGTGCTTGTGGCTGGATGAGCAAAGAAGAGGAAGTTGATTTCAATTTACGAGGTCAGTTGTCACATGGCATAGATTGCATGTCATTTTTTTATGAAGAAACAAATTATGCATTTAAAAATACTATCTGGAAGGAAGAAGGCGGTCATAACTTTTGACAAGACAACATGCTTGGGAGAGAGGTACGTTCTTCATATTATAAGTTTCTTTGTATTTACAAACCAATCGCCCCAGCGGATAAACCGCGGAACTCAATGTTACCTGTCAAATTGGAGAGGAATAGAGGGCACATACTATGGTCATTTCAATAGTTTCTTTGATTGTCGGGAGCTTAATTACGTGGATCGTTTCCCATTGGTATTACAACAGAAGCAAAGATGATTTTTCTGTGCTGGTTTCAAAAATTGACAAAATTGCACAAGAACAAAGCAAAGCGAATAATGTGCAAACTGATCCAAAAAACCTAAAATTTATAAATGTTTTCGAAGATACAGATATTATCGGAGAAGCTATTTTATCTTATGCTAGAAATTCTGGTGCTGAAATGGGTTCTGCAGAACGAGGTATTCCCATATTTGCCCTAACTGATCTAATCAATCGAATTGAAAAAATCAAAGATTCACTCCAAAAATATAGAGATTGGCGTATCCATTTAGGAGCATAATTAAAGGAGGAGAGAGCGGGACGTTCTTCATATTATAAGTTTCTTAGTATTTACCAACCAATCGTCCCAGCGGATAACCCGCGGAACTCAATGGTATTTAATTAAAACTGCATTAACTATATTAAAATGAATACAGAAATGAATAAAATTAATGAAATATTAAAAGCATTTTCATCTGTAAAACTAACAATAAAAGAATCAGGTCAAACAGTAGTTGGGCAAATCGTTAAAAACGATATTATTGTCGGACATGGGCTTCCAGAAGCAATATGCCAAATTGTAACTGCTGAAAAATTAAATAAATATTCAAATGAACAAGCCATACTTACAACACAAGATGGAATCGAGAGAAACTGCATTATTCACGACTATTCGGAGGATATTCCTGCAAATTCCATCTTTCTACGAAGTGTTGATCTAAACAGATGAAATAGGGGGGAGAGAGGGACGTTCTTCATATTATAAGTTTCTTTGTATTTACCAACCAATCGTCCCAGCGGGTAAACCGCTGAACTCAATGTTCAGCCCTTGAGATTGCCACATCGAACATCTTAAAATTTCCAACAAACCTCAGCTTAACCCTTCTATTGTTCATTCGAAGTCAAAAAATATTCTCTACGCCCCGAAATTTGAAACAGAATAGCGGACTCCAAAAATGAAAATGCAATCTCCGACCTGGGGCGCTGGCCGCCGATCTGCCCCGGCGCTGCCCTCGATGACTGAAAAAATGATTGCGAAAGTTTTGAATCCGGACAGAGAAGAAATAGTAGAATGCAATCAAAAAGCCAATTGCCGGCGACCAGGCCAACTGCTATTTGATCGCATGAACATCCTACCTTGCCCACCTTGAAATGTTTAAAATTATATAAACCTATACCAGGTTATACTGTTTTTATGATATAAGCATGTATAACTTAATATAGGTGAGATAAAAATGGACAAGATCGAAAATCCCTTCTCCCCCGGTGCGGGATCCCCGCCACCAGAACTTGCCGGCCGCGATGGTGTTCTGGAACAAGCCCGCGTATTGTTGGGCCGGGTACGAGCCAAACGCCCGGAAAAAAGCCTCTTGCTTACCGGACTGCGCGGCGTTGGTAAGACCGTTCTGCTCAATGAAATGGAACGGATGGCTCAAGACACAGGCTATCGTACCATCCTGGTCGAGGCGCACGAGGGAAAGTTATTGCCCGTATTGCTGGCGCCCCACCTGCGCCGTCTGTTGTTCGATCTGGACCGGATCGCCGGGGTCGGTGACAAAGTGCGGCGTAGCCTTGCGGTGCTCAAAAGTTTTGTTGGCGCAATCAAGATCACTGTTGGCGAGATCGATATCGGTCTGGATATTGATCCGGAGCCGGGCGCTGCCGACAGCGGTGATCTCGAGGTCGATCTCCCCAGCCTTTTCATGGCAGTAGGCGAGGCAGCGCAGGAACGCGGTGTAGCCGTCGTTATCCTGATCGACGAAATCCAATATTTCAGTTCGTCTGAACTGAGCGCCCTGATCATGGCCATGCACAAAATGCAGCAGCGTCAGCTCCCCTTGGTGCTGATCGGCGCCGGTTTGCCGATTTTGCCAGGCCTGGCCGGTGAATCGAAATCCTACGCCGAGCGCTTATTCAGCTTCCCTGAGATTGGTCCGTTGACGGAACCGGATGCCATCAAGGCTCTCCAGGATCCGGTAAGGCTGGCGGGAGAAGCCTTTGAGCAGGCCGCATTGCATGAGATTTTCCGGCTGACGCGGGGCTACCCCTATTTCCTCCAGGAGTGGGGCTACCAGGCATGGAATCACGCCAGTGTTTCGCCGATCACCCTGCAGGTGGTTCAGGAGGCCAGCGATCTGGTCTCCAGGCGATTGGACGAGAACTTCTTCCGGGTTCGGTTCGACCGGTTGACTCCACGAGAAAAGATGTTTCTGCGAGCCATGGCCGAGCTTGGCGCAGGTCCCTACCGTACGGGTGACGTTGCCGACAAGCTGAAGGTAAAAATCAGCACGCTTGGACCGTTGCGTGCCGGTTTGATCAAGAAGGGGATGGTATACAGCCCATCCTATGGCGATATGGCCTTCACGGTTCCGCTTTTCGATGAGTTCATACGACGCGCCATCCCGAGATTGGAGACTTGATGATGACTGTCATCGGCCAGATCGAAAAGAAGACCCTGGCCCGCGTGGTCGCGCTGTTTCGGGACCGGCTACTCTGTACACCCCAGGATTTGAAACAGAATACGGGACTCCAAAAAAGTAAAATGCAATCCCCGGCCTGGGGGGATGTGTCCCTGATCTGCCCGGCGCCGGTCTCGATGCCGAGAAATCCGATTGCAGAATTGTCAGGTCCGGAGCAGCCAGGGCGATCAAAATGCAATCAAAAACTTGCTTGCCGGCATCCGGGCCAGCTGGTGTTGATTGCATGAGCTTGCTTTACCCTCCCAGGAACATCTCACAATCGACAAATCTTACCTGCCAATTCACATTCCAAACTGTTCAGTCCAAGCATTTATCAATATGAGTATATCTTCGTGCCAGTGCCGGCGTTTTTCGTGGCTTTTCTTTTATCTTTATTGACACTTGACCATAGGCAGGTTACAGTAAAGCATGATAAAATCCTTCAAACACAAGGGTCTCCAAAAATTCTATGAAACCGGCAACAAGAAGGGAATACGGCCGGAACATGCGGAGCGTCTTGAGCTTATCTTGGCTCGTCTTGACGCAAGTCAGTCAGAAGATGACATGAATTTGCCAGGGCTTCGGCTTCACAAATTAATTGGAGATAAAGAGGGGTTTTGGGCCGTTGATGTGTCGGGAAATTGGCGAGTATTTTTCAGATTTGAGGGCAACAACGCCTTTGATGTTAACTACGGTGATTACCACTAAAGGAGGAAGGCGATGGTAATGTACAACCCACCACATCCGGGAAAAGTGATCCGGGAACTGTGTATAAAACCACTGAATTTATCAGTGACCGATGCTGCTGAAGGGCTAGGAGTCTCAAGAAAAACTCTTTCTGCGTTGCTTAATGGCCATTTCGGCATTTCGCCGGAAATGGCGATAAG
>JAUXSI010000056.1 GCA_030679985.1 Candidatus Moraniibacteriota bacterium
AGGATTTTTCTGCAGGGGATTTGTTCTTTTTTCATTCGCGAAAGAATTGAATTTCTTCGCCCCCTTTATCCCATTTTTGATTTTCATATTGATTCTCGCGGCTACAAATTCTATCAATTGGAAAGCAGCTCCTTCCATAATACTATCCCTGACTGGCGGCATCGTGGCTTATAAAAGCAAATCGTTCATCTATCCATATTTGACCAGCTTATTGTTTATGATTATCCTAGATGCCTATATAATTTATCTGTTCAAATAATTTTTTATGAACATCCTACAAAAATCACTCGCTGCATCCCTTATTTCACTTATTATTTTATCATCGGGAGCGCCGGCTATTCATGCCGATTCATTTTCGCTAGACCCGATTTCAGCAGCTGTTACCGATAAGGCTATGAGTGACATAATGGATTATTTCGGAGTTAATCAGCAGGAGCTGAAAAACAATATCCAAAATATGAATGTTTCCCGCCAGAAAAAAATCCCGCCCCAAGTTTCCATCTCCTTCACGCCGGCCAGCCCGGTGCCGGGAGAAAAAATAACCGCCACCGCCACTCCGACGTATTTTATGAACGATCCATCCCAAATCTACTACACTTGGCTTCTGAAACGATCAGGCAAAGGCGGAGACGCCGAGGATTATAAGGTTGCTGCTATGCGCATTATCGCCAGCGGAGATTTCGAGTATGAACAGGAATCCTATGCAGACGACGGTAAGAAAAGCGCAGGCGATTCCGACACTGGCGATTCCGATGGCTACTATGCCTTTTTCGGCGGCCAAGACCAGAAAGGCAAAAAGGCGCGATGTTTTGCCAAAGACGTATATTCCGGCAATGATTATGAAATCCCCTGCAAACACGCTTTCCCCACTAGCGGTCCGGGAGAGGTCGGCGACGGGGAATTCGGTCTGAAAGAGGAGGAGTTTTGGCACACTAATCCAAAATCCAACGACACGGCCAACAGTGGAACTATGGATGAAGCCGCCGTGGCCGGACTCGGCAAAACCACTTTCAGTTGGATTTATGCACCCGGTGATAAAGTCGGAGTCATCGTGGAAGGTATTTCGGTCGATCCGACCAGCTATGCCGATTCATCTTACAAAACGATGTGGGCTATGCCCAAAAATACCGAAGATAATTGCAATGATGTCGATCTTGATCCATTGCCGGAAAACCGCACCGACACCCCGGTCGTAACTAAAACGGATTACACCGACACGGATGCCGACGGTTATGAGGAGTCCTATACCAAAGTCACCACGACCACATCCTACAGCTACGCCAAAGGCGATTATACCGTGAAAACCGGTGAATCTCCCGGCATCCAGACCCTGAAAACGACCAAGACTACGGTTACGACGCAAGACTGCATCCTGCCGCCGGCATCTTTATTCGAACCATCCCCGGTTGAAATCTGCGGCGAAGCCACTACGCCGGCATATTGGCCAACTTCATCCTCGACTGCCAATCCCCGTTCTGTCACTGCCGCTGATGGAGCTCTGGATTCAAGCACCGATTTCAATAATTGTCTTGAAGATAATTTGGTCGACCCGGCACAAGGAACATCCAATAAAAAATTAGATGTTTCACTTTCCTATCTGCCAAGCACCCCGATGAATGACCCTTCGGGAAGCAATGCTGATGAGCTGATTATCCAGTCATCCATCCTGAATGCTGAAAACCGGGACTTTATCCACTACGATTGGAGTGTTTCCCTGGGTTCATCCATCTCGGCCGATGACTGGATCGCACTTGACGCCAATACAAAAAAACAGGTCGGTCTGGGACAGACCGCCGGAATCGGATTAAAATCCCTGAAGATGAAATTGAATTTCGATAAATCCGAGGTGTTTTACGCCAAAATAACTTTACGGGCGAAAGAAACGTCCTTTGAAGATTTACAAAAAGAAGGTGTTGCCACTATCGTAGTCCCTATTTACAATATCCAGAACAAACTCGAAGTCTTCCAGGCCAATGTCTCGACTGATTTGAATATAGCCGTAGATGCCGCGCCGGAATCCAAACGTTGCAACAGCGGAATTGAAGAAGTGCTTTGTCCGGTTGTCAGGAACGAAATCATAGGCCTGAGGACTGACATCGACCCTAGCGATTATAATCTGGCTTGGACGCTTAATGGCGAACCCATCCAGGCTGAAAATTCCAACTCTTCTACCGCTTATTTTCCAGTGCTGCAAGAAAAGGGGACCCGGTATACCGTCAGCCTGAACGCTTCCCATAAAACCTCCAAAGAAAAAATAATCCTTACGAGAATATTCGCGGTAGCAGATCCGGAAGTCCGGATATCAGCCATCAACGAGAGTGCTACTAATTCGACTTGTCTACCAGTCCTTCTGGGTTATTATGTCGATCCACTAAATAAAAATCCTAACCCCACAGCGGCAGGCGGCGATGACTCGCTCTGGCCCGACTACAGCGAAGATTCTTTCGAAGCTTTACAAGGTAAACTAATCCGATTGAAGGTGGCGGCCAACACGCTTTCCCTCACCCAACCAGCTTGGATTATCGACGGAACGATTGTGACAGCCGATAATGCAGCCTCTTTCGGTGCCACACTTGATGCCGAAGGAAATCTCAGCTTCCCCGCCAACAAGCCGTTGGGTGCGACCTATTCGGTTGGCGTCGAAACGCTCTATACCCAGCCGAACCTGGTCAAAAAAGCCCTGTATGCAAAATGGGGCGTCCCCCTGACAGATTTCTACGAAAAACGTATCGGGGAATCGATCACCATCAAGGTAACTGACCAGATTGACGTCAGCGCCGCCCTGACCGCCCGGACGCAGGATAAAAAAATCCTAGCCAGTCTATTTTCAGCTATACCGGCTTATGTCAATTTCCTCTTCAGAATCATCCTTACCATCCTGCTGATCCTGTTTTCCACCGGACTTCTGTTTTCATTCTTTCCGAAACAAAATCAGGTCTAATTTTGCCAAAATAATATATATCTATGCGAAAAACAAGAATTTTCACCATCATCTTCTCGGCCGTATTTTGTCTAGCGCCAGCCTTGGTATTTGCAGGCGCTTTTGATTACAAACCGATGGAAATGATCCCCGGTTTCGAATCGGAAACTGTCGGCAACTTCTACACCTATATCGGAGCGGTCTATAAGTTCGGCTTGTGGACCGTGGGAATTTGCGCGATGTTTATGATCGGCATCGGCGGCTATATGTATCTCATATCCGCCGGCAACAGCTCCAGTGTGACCAAGGCAAAAGGGGTGATTGTCGACGCCATCGCCGGGCTGATCCTAGCCCTGCTTTCCTATCTGCTATTGTACGAAATCAACCCTAATTTGGTGAAATTGGGCGGCAACAACATCGGCGGCAATACCGCCTTGACCGAACAGATCATCGCCTCAAAAACATTAGCCAAGGGTTGTGAAAACTACGCCAATGATTTTGAATCGGCTTCCGGAGGCGATAAAAACCTGAAGTGCCTGCTTATCGGCATCGCCAACGCGGAAAGCAATTGCAATCCTAGTGTGATCAGTGAGCATAACGCGTGCGGAATGATGCAAATCTTGCCGGCAACCGCTGGGCAACCCTGCGAGGAATTACTATCCAATCCGTCCGCCAGCATCCAAAAAGCCGCTTCGATCCTGGCTTCTTCCCGCAACAACATCCCGTCATCTTCCGGTTTTTCACTGGGAACGGGCTACGCCCTCAATAAAACCACGGTGAGCTACGGCGATTATACTTATGACACCGGTAATGACGACTTGATCGCCTCTTATAACGCCGGCTCCGGAAAAATCGCCACTACGCCCGGCAAGGCCGGTCCGTTCTCCGTTTCAAAGGATTGCCCAAGTCCAACCACTCCCGCCTGGCAATGCCATATCAATCCGGACGATTTTTTTGAAACCCAAGAATATGTTATGCGCGTCCAATCTTTCCAAGCGGCTTGCCTAGCTAAATAATCCATTTTATCCTTATGATTCTGTCCAAAAAAATCTTCCTATTCTCTTCCATCGCCCTGGCTATCGTCTTGATCCTTTGGGGAATTTATAACCTATCCTTCCGTCAGATTCCGGAACAGCTTGCCACTTTGAAAAGTCAGGATCTTTCCCTGTCGACCACCACGCGGGACGCTGCCGTCATCGAACCGCTCACCGACGAAGCCGTTTTGTCACCCGCACTCTCCCCGGATGGCCAATCCATCCGCTATTATTCCAAGACCAACGGCAAGGCCTATGTCATTGATATTGCCAGCAAAGACAAGTGGGTAATTTCCGAGAAGGAACTGATCGGTCTATCCGATGTCATTTGGTCACCGGACAGATCCAAGGTTATTACCGAGTTTTCAACCGCGACCGGGCGCTCCAAGTTCTTTCTTTATGATTACGCGCAAAACAAAGGCACGCAATTGAAAGACGGTCTTGACACGGTCATCTGGCAAAACAATGAGAAGATTTTTTATAAATATTTTAATGCCCAAACCCAGGAGAGAACCCTCGACTTCGCCAATCCGGATGGTTCGAACTGGCAGAAAATAACCGATTTGGCCGTAAAAGCCCTGCGTATCGCGCCTGTTCCGCGGACCGGCCTGGTTTCCTTCTGGAATCAGCCGGACGCGTTCACGGAAACCTTGATGCAATCCGCCCCGGTTCTGGGCGGAGAAAAAAGAGATGTTTCCAAAGGGAAATACGGAGCCGACTATCTCTGGAGCCAGGACGGAAACTCGCTTCTCATAAGCAGTGTCGACACCAAAGGCGGCTCGAAACTGCAATTAGGCGTAGCCAATAGCTTGGGAGGGGAATATCGCAACCTCGGTATTCCGACCTTTATCTCCAAATGCGCCTGGTCAAAAAACAACAAAACCGTATATTACGCTTTGCCCGGAGCGATTCCAGCTGGAACGACATTGCCCAACGACTACTTGGCTGGCGGATTCCGCACCAATGACACCTTTTGGAAGATCGATATCGCTACCGGAGAAAAATCCCGCTTGGTAGATTTAGAAAAGATAACCGACGCCTATGACGCCGCCGACTTATTTTTGGATCCAGATGAAGGCCTGTTGTTCTTCACCAACAGGATTGATGGCAAACTATACAAAATAACACTCTGATTATTTTGCGCTTAGCTCTGTCTTCCGCTCCGAGCCTGGCTCGGAGCTTTTTTTAGCTCCAACAAAAAAAATTAGCCAAAACAAAACCGCCAAATCATTTTTAAAATAAGTGGTATCCAAAAGGCCGTGCGCCAACATATATACCATAATCGCACCGGCCACTGCCACCTCCCGGCCCATCCTCTTTTCCAAACCATCGGATAAATCTTTAAACCAAAGGCCCAGCAACACTAAAAAACCAGCCAGACCAACCAGGCCGGCCTGCAACCAGACCGCCAGGAAAAAATTGTGCGGTTGCGGCACCGCCCACTCCAAATACGGCGGGAAATATTTCTGATATTCCAAATACCTATCCTGGAAATTGCCCGGTCCGATGCCTAAAAACGGATTATCGGCAATTATTTTCCCGGCCGACTTCCAAATCATCACGCGCGAAGCCAGGGAGGAACGATCCTCTAGCCGGACCAGTCCCTCGAACTTACTAGTGCCTATTTGGGAAAATATAACCACTCCCGCAATCAAGCCTATCAGTAAGGTATTTTTCCATTTATTCCGGCCGACCCCGCCTAAATAAATCAAGCTGCCGACCGCCATAAAAACCGCCAGCCAGGCGGCATATGAAAATGTCAGATAGAGAGCGCCCAGAATGATCGGCAACGAAATCGCGTAAAACATTTTTCTTCCAGGGGAAAAAACGGCGCCTATGATGACAGCCGGCGCCAAAAACATCGCTAGATAATTCGGGGAGCCGTAGAACGCTTCCAGCCTGCCGTCATAAGTCATTTTTCCAAGAAAAAAATAAACCAGCGCCGCACCCGCGACCAAAAGCGCCGAAACATACACCGCCTCCAAAATGGCCCTACCCTTTTCCTTTCCCGCCGCCGCGAGCGCGACAAAAGCAAATATTATCGGAATAACAAACCAGCCTTTTATTATGCCCAAGCCAATCAAGTATGAGCCGCCAAAAAGCGTTCCAAGCGCGAGTCCGCCCAATAACATTACAATGAGTATGAAATATTTTCCGTATCCTCTGAGCGCGATTTTGAAAGCCCTACGCTCGATTACGAACCAAACAACGGCAATAGCCGCCATCATCTCGAATATATTGGTCGGCACGCCGAAAAAAGAAACCTTGAGCAAGTATGCCGGCATCGACACGATGGTCAAATATATGAAATTTTCCATTTTAAATATTTTTTCCACTTGAAAGCTCCAAATTATTCCAACTTATGATAATCAAGAAAATGGACAGGACTACTGGGGAATATATGGCGGTATCTACCAGGGAATGTGCCGCAAAGATAACCAGACTGGCCAAGCCGAAAAAAAACAAACTCTCTTTTTTGCTTTTTTTCCAAAAGCCGAAAAAAGTTACAGCTAAAATCCCTATCCATATCAACATATTCGGGATTCCGGTTTCCGCGGCGATGTCCAAATACGTGTTGTGGGCATATATCGGATCCCTGTATGTGGCCGTCGGCTTAACCTCCAATGGATAATTGCCTATGCCGACGCCTACCGATGGGTTTTCCCTTATCACATCCACGGCTTTGCGCCACATCGCCAGCCGACCCTGGTTAGACCCTTCCTTGAGATTGAAACTTGAAACAAGCCTTTGCGAGACCGGGGAAGGAATCGTTATGATCAACAAGCCCAGGGCCAAAATCACTCCGACTGCGATTTTAGATGGCCTATTTATCCTCCGCCAAGACAAAATCCCGACGAAGACCGAACCGGCGGCCAAACCCAGATAACCTCCGCGGGAAAAAGTCAGGATGTCCGCCAAAAAAATCACACTGAAAGCGCCGATCGCAAGCCATCTCCGCTTTTTTTGCTCCAGCATCAATCCAAAAGCCAGCGGAGCCAACAAACCCAGATAAAAAGAAAACATATGCGGATCAGGGAAGAGGGAGGTCGCCCGCAAATAAGTTCTTCCGGCGATTCCTACAAGCCAGCTGGGATTTTCCAAAACAGCCGCCCCGAAACTCTTACCCAAAAAAGGTACTGTCATATATTCAGCCCAAAAGGCATATACGGTTTCCAGACCGAACACGAATTGCGCCAAAAACTGGATCAGTCCGATTACCGCCATAATCGCTCCGCTAAAAATCATCAGATCCATGATTTTAAGCAATTTTTTCCGGCTGGAAATCACTTGACTGGCCACGAAATAGATCGGAAAAATTGAGAATAAAAACAGCAGCTTGCGCGCCGACCAATCGGTATTTTTGGCAACCACCAGCGAAAACGCACTCAAAAATAAAAAAGAAAGTACCAGCCAGGTCTGCGGGCTGTTTTTGATTCTGATCGCCTTATTCTTCAGCCCTTGCGCCAGCCAAGCGCCGCCTAAAATCAGGATCAAGATCCGGACGGACGCCAAATCGACACCGGCCACCGGATTAACGGCCAGCTGAAAAGGCAGATATGCAACCAGCAAAACAAGAAAATTATACATCTCCTATGAAATTTTTTAAAAAATCGGGATTTCCCTCACTAACGCATCCTGCCGTTATTACCCTGGAATTCCACGCGCTTAAGATCCCGGTAGGCCCGTTGCGTCATCAAATCCGCTTCGTTCCGCCTGAATCTGATATCCAGCCAATTTTTCATCTTTCCCAGCCAGACGCGACCACCTACCCAAGGCTTCATCCAAATTTTTATATTTTTTTTGAAAAAAATCAGTCCGGAAATAATCCTCCAATATGCGTCTTGCCCCTCTTCCTTTTCATTTTTTCCAAACCGATAAACCCAGCTGGCTGAAACCATCATTTTTTTAAAACCCGCTTTGCCGGCCCGGAAACTGAAATCGACATCGCCCCAGTGCAGGAAAAAATCCTCATCAAACAAACCGACTTTCTTGAATACTTCCGCTTTCACCAGCATACTTTGCCCTGTTACAAACTCGGTTCCGTACAAATCTTCCGTTTGGATCTTTTTAGCGTAAACCAGGCGCATTTTCAACCAATCGATCTTTCCACCTGAAAAAAGAATCTGCTTCGTGCCGCCTTCGAAAATTATCGGACTGAATAGTCCCGCCGAACTGTCACTGTCAGCCGCATCAATGAGCCGGCTTAAAAAATCCTTATCGACTTCCATGTCGCTGTTCAACAGCAGGACATAATCGGCCATCCGTTCAAGCGAAAAACGGATCCCGATATTCTTTCCGACCGCGCAACCGAGATTTTCCGCATTTTTAATGAAATTAGCCTTGGAAAAATTAGTTTTTGCCAATTCCAAGGAACCGTCGTCGGAACCATTATCCACAAAAACGACTTCGAAATTCGGATAGCCCAGCTTAAAAACGCCCGCCAGACATTTTTGCACCGTGGCCTTGCCATTGTGGTTTAAAACCACGATAAAAACCTTGGGATATTTTATCATATCTCTTGTATGCCTTTTTTACTGACCAGACTCATTATTTCAGCCATCTTAATTGTCTTGAAAACCCACAGGGCGGTAAAATAAACCCCTGAACTTACTACAGCCGAGATGAAAAAATTCAGTCCGGCCAACAAAAACAAACAAGCCGCCATCAAGCCCCCGGCAAGAACAACTCCCGATAGCTTCTCCATCCGCGGTATGTATTTCAGCTTTCTAGCGACCAGCGTAGCCGTCAATACCACAACCGTAAATTCCGTAATCACGGAGATGCAAGCGGCGGCCATATAGGAAAACTGGGGTATAAAAACCAGATTCAAACCCACGTTGACCACCGCAGCCAAACCCAGCGTCCACATAAGCCTTTTTTGCAGGTTGCCTACGATCAAGATCGTATTGAAAAATTGGCCGAAGAAAATAAAAGCCAGTGCGAAAACCAATATCCGCAGAACCACGCCCGCCTCCGCGAATCCGGCTCCGCCGATCAGGCCGATCACGTCATCCGCCAAAAACAAAGTGCCGATAACCAGCGGCGCGACCAAAATCACAAACACTTTGAAAGTCTTATCGGCCACATCGACAAACCGGCCGCGGTTCGCAAAAATACTGTGCGCCATTATCGGCATGACCAGGCCGGCGATCATAGCCGGAAAAAAGGTGATGTTTTCCAAAACTTTGTACGCGGCATTATAAATTCCCACGTCGGCGCTGCTTTTCAAAACCGAAAGCAGGATCGTGTCCATCTTGAAATACACGAAGGCTATGATGGCGGCGATGCCCATCGGCGCGGATTCTTTAAGAAAGGTTTTCCAATAACCGAAATCAAACCGCAAATGGATCCGTACATATTTTTTGGCTAAAAAATATATGATGCTGAAATTGACCACCATATTCAAAAGCAAGGCGGAAATTATCCAGTTGAAGCCTAAATTGGCCCGCACCACCAGAATGACCGTGATGACCTGTACGCCTTTACCGATCAATTCCCCGACCGCCACCTTGTCCATCGCCAAATTTTTCTGGAACACGCCGTTCAAAATCTGATACCCGGAAGAAAAAATAAACGAAGCGGCAGCAATCACTATACCAGCCTTGACATCGGCAGGATAGGCAAAAAACCAGACCACCAAAGGAGAAATGCCGAAGACGGCCACGCTGGAAATCAACCGGATAGAAAAGATATTGCCTAAAATCCGCTCTTCATCCGCGCCTTCCCGTGAAATTTCGCGCGTAGCGATATGATATAATCCCAAATCGGAAATCGCCGCGAAAAAAGACAAAAACGCCAACACAGTGGCGTAGTTTCCAAAACCCTCCTTGCCCAGATATCTCGTGATGAAACCGATGGCAACCAAAGCAAGCGCGGTGGACAGCACTTTGGAAACGCTGCTCACGAATACGTTGTAAGCTATTTTTCTAGCGACAGCCATGCGTAAAATTTCAAATTTTAATTCCAAACCCCGAGTTTGTTTGAAATTTTTCTTAAAATATGCGGATTTATGCTTTTAAACGGTTTCTGCGGGCCTGATAACGACCTTCCGGTCATCCCCATCACCGATACTTTCCGTCGTGACGGCGGGATTTTTTGAAAGTTCCATATGCACCAACCTGCGCTCATACGGCGACATCGGGCGAAGGACGACAGCCCTTTTTTCTTGGATCACTTGTTGGGCCGTGTTTTTTGCCAACGCCACGATTGAAAAACTCTTTTCCTTGCGATAAAAATTGACGTCCAGTATGAAATGGACGTGTTCGTCCGTCTTTTTTCTAGTTAAAATCCTCGCAATGTGTTGCAATGATTGCAGGTTGACACCATATTGTCCGATTAGGAAATTTGATTCCTCCGTCTTGATGTTGCAGATTATATTTTCCCTGACTTCTCCATCTTCCCCCTCCTCGGTTTCATGCAACATTTCTATCTCGCAAGAAAACCCCATCTTATCCAGCAATTCCGCTACAGTCGCCTTGATTATTCCGTCTGGGTTACCCGGTTGCTTTTCCATATATTTAAAATTATCTTTTAACTTATTTCGTAATGGCGGGCACGGATGATTCTTTCTTTTCCATATATCGCTGCTGTAAAATCATAAACACCGTTGAAACCAGCCAGTAGAGGGCCAACCCGGCCGGAAACTTGATTCCGATAAAAAGCGTCAGCAATGGGCCAAGAAACAACATCTGTTTAGTCATCATCTCGGAAAAATCAGGCTCGCCCTGGGCAGCCGCCGGTTTTATCGGCTGTTTCGCCATCATCATCTTTGTCTGTATGAATTGCGCTCCGGCAGCCAAAATGACCAGCAGGATATGGGGCAGGCTACTTAAGGTTATTTGGCTGAATTCGATAGCGGAAGCCAGATCCACGACACCGACAAACATCTTGTTGATCTGTCCCGGGCTGGCGATAAAAGAGTATAAATCAGCCTGATTGATGACTAACCCGGCTTGCGAGATATTGAACAAAACCCTGTAAATAGCGATTAGAAAAACTAACTGGGCTATCATCGGCAAACAACCGGAAAACGGATTGGAGCCACTTTCTTTATACAGTTCCATCATCGCCCGGCTTTGTTTTTCCTTGTCATTTTTGTATTTGCCTTGGATCGCCTTTATTTTAGGTTGCAATTCCTGCATTTTTTTCTGCGACTCGATCTGCTTCTTGCTCAGCGGAAACAGGAGAAATTTGATCAATACCGTCAAAATAATGATGGCCACGCCGAAATCCGGAATTATATTGTAAATAAGCACCAGCAGGTTATAAATCGGATAATAGATGAATGTGTCGAACAAAAAGGTCATTATTTTGTTTCCAATGAAGAATTATCTTCTTTTTTTATATTTATTAGCAATTGCCCCAACGTCAAGACTTCCGCAATATTCCGCTTGAAATTGATGCTCCTGGTTTTTTCTTCCTCCCTTTTTCGCGCCATAATGACTATATCCAAGCCTTTTTTTATGTTTTTCAACTCAGGCTGGATAATCGAACGGATTTCTTTTTTGACCTGATTCCTTTCAATCGCTTTCTTTGAATATTTGATACCCACCACTATCCCTACCCGCGTATCCCGCGTACCATTTTCCATAAATTTGATAGCGATGTTCTTTGCGGAAACAAAGCTTCCGAATTTCTGGACCTTCTCGTGGTCTTTTTTTCTGGTTAGACGATTTTTGAATGGAAGCATCGTTGGAAGTTTAGGCGAATTAAGCCGTTGTAAGCCGTTTTCTACCTTTAGCTCTTCTTCTTTTTAGTACGGCCTGCCCGGTAGCGGTTTCGTTCCGCTTGCGAAAACCGTGCCGATTTTTTCTTCTAGTGCTGGATGGTTGGTATGTCTGGCTCATAAGATTAGATTTTATGCGTATTATCCCTTAATTAGTCCCTATTGACTGATTCCAAGTTTACCAACTATCCTGGTTAAAGTCAACTTAGCACCCCCTTTTTACACCTCGGACCGGTCCGCCTGCCGCATCACCCGGAAACACAAACTCTTGATTTATTTACAATTTCATAATATATAGTAATTAGGGCTTTCTTGGGACTTGCCAACAACTTATCAACAGACTTATCCCCATTTTCCTTAGACATCCGATTTTCCGCGTGATATACTTCAGTTCACACAATTCTTATTTTTTAATTCCAACCTTCCATATGACCAACGAGGAGCTTTGGCGGGCCGCCTTAGGGGAAATAGAGCTTTCCATTTCGAAAGCCAATTTCATCACATGGTTTAAAAACACCTCGGTTTTGTCAAACAACGACGGCCGCGTCATAATCGGCGTTCCCAACGGCTTCGCCAAAGAATGGCTTGAAAATAAATATAATCTCTATATCCTCAAAGCATTGAGGAATATCCAACCCTCTATAAAAGAGGTTTCTTGCGCCATCGGTTCCGAAAAAGAAAACGCCTTCAAGGAAAATCAAGTGGATGCGATCATCCCCCCGAAAAAGGTTATTTTTGAAAAACCCTTGGTTGAAAAAAGCTTTCAAATAAGCCAAGAAAACAATCTAAACCCTAAATATATCTTTGAAAATTTCATTGTCGGATCTAGCAATGAACTAGCCAAGGCGGCCTGCTACGCCGTATCGCAAAACCTGGGACGTATTTACAATCCGCTTTTTATTTACGGCGGCGTAGGACTAGGCAAAACCCACCTATTGCAATCCATCGGCAATGAAATCCTTAAAAAAAATCCCTCTAAAAAAGTAAAATATATCACTTCCGAGCGCTTCACCAATGAACTTATCGATTCCATTCGGACTCAAAAAATCAGTGAATTCAAAGAACATTATCAAAAAATCGATCTACTAATAATCGATGATGTGCAATTCCTATCCGGCAAAGAAAAAACCCAGGAAGAGTTTTTCCATATCTTTAATTATCTATATCAACTAAACAAACAAATCGTCTTAAGTAGTGATCGGGCGCCTAAAGCCATTCCGACCTTGGAAGAAAGACTTCGTTCACGTTTCGAGGGCGGAATGATCGCGGATGTCTCCAAGGCTGATTTTGAAACAAGAATGGCTATTTTAAGTAAAAAAGCGACTGATGAAAACCTAGCCATCTCAACTACCGCCCTTAACTTTATCGCTCAAAACATCACCCATAATATCCGGGAGTTGGAAGGCGCCCTTAATCGGGTCATAGTTTCATCGCAACTCACCAATAAAGAACCGACTTTAGACTATGTTTCCGCTCTTTTATCAGACATTATCGCCAGCGGGAAAAAGAAAGGAGTGACCCATAAACACATTATCGACGCCGTATCCTCTTTTTATGATATTGATACTGCTGATTTAATTATGAAAAATAGAAAAAAGGAGGTTGTGCGTCCCCGGCAAATAGCTATGTACCTTATGCGCAGCGAACTCCAATACTCCTACCCGGGAATTGGTGAAAAATTAGGTGGCCGGGACCACACCACAGCGATTCATGCCTACGACAAAATATCCAAAGAACTGGAGTTTAATAAAAAACTACTTGAGGAACTTGCCTCTATTAAAGAGCAGCTTTACAATATATCCTGATAACTTGTGGATAACCTGTATTCCAATACCTATTTATCCCTGTGTATATCTTCGGAATTACCCATACCTCTGATGTGTATTCAAAAACAAATAATCAAGTATCTCAACTTACTCCCCAGATATAAAAGCCAGTGATAAAATATCAACTCCTTGATTTATCCACAGTGAATTAGCCTTATCTAAGCCCTCAAAACAAGATATCCCCTATAATCCTATTCCTATATAATAAACAATAAACTTATAAATATTTAAAGAATAAATTATTATATTAATATTATGAAATTAACTTGTACCCAAGAAAACTTCAAAAGAGCTATCTTTAATTCAGAGAGGATGGTTTCCAGGCAGAATACTTTGCCGATTTTAAATAACATCCTATTTGAAACTGAGAATGGGGGATTGAAACTTTCCGCTACGAATTTGGAAATCGGGGTTTCCGTTCGGATCGGAGCAAAAATAGAAAAAGAAGGTAAGATAACTATCCCCGCTAAATTAATCAGTAATTTTGTCAATAATCTGCCAGTTGGAGAGAATATTTCTTTGGAAGTCGTGGACCAAAATCTTAAAATTAAAAGCGGTTCCGCCAAAGCTATAATAAAAGGCTTATCTGCTGATGATTTCCCTTTGATACCTAAAAAACAAACCGATTTCATATTAAGCATACCGAGTTTGAAATTAAAAAACATCATATCCAAAGTGATTACTTGCGTAGCTTTTAATGAAACCCGCCAAGAATTGACCGGAGTGAACCTTGTTTTGAAGGAAAAGGAGATTTTATTCGCTTCCACGGACAGTTTCCGCCTGGTTGAAAGCAGTTTGAAATTAAATGAGGATAATTCAAGTAGTAATTATAAGGATTTTTTGGAAAAAAAAGACACCTTCATTATTCCGGCGAATACTTTTGTTGAATTGGCGCGGATAATTTCGAATGATATTGAAAATGATGTTAAAATTGTTTTTGAAGAAGGACAGGCATTTTTTGAAATAGACGGTACAGATGTGGTTTCCCGCCTGATTAACGGTAAATATCCGGATTATAAGCACATTGTGCCGGTGGAATTCAAAACCCGCGTAGTGGGTGAAAAAAATATTTTCCAGGGAGCGCTTAAAATGTCGAGTGTTTTTTCAAGCGGGAAGACGAATGAAGTGGCGCTTAAAATCAATGCTGAAGAAAATAAGTTTGTAATTGAAGCCAGGAGTGTCGAGGTGGGTGAAAACTCCTCAGAGCTCGCTGTGGATATCGTAGGGCCATCCCAGGAAGTAGTTTTTAATTCCAAATATCTTTTAGATGGGATAAATACAGTCGCGACATCAAAAGTTGCCATTCTTATGAACAATGCTTCATCGCCGGTGGCGATAAAGGAAATTGATGAAAAAACCGGGGAAGTGTCGGAAGGGTATATTTATATCGTGATGCCGATAAAAAATTAAGCCGCTTTTTATGGAAAACGCCTATAAAAATTTTTTGGCCTCATTGGCGCTGGTAAAAAATCTTATCCAGCTGGAGGATAATATTTATAACCAACTTCTTGAGCCTAAGCGGGTTTTAGAAGTGAATATTCCGGTCAAGATGGATAATGGGAAAATACGGATATTCAAGGGCTTCAGGGCGCAGTTTAATGATGCGAGAGGGCCCTTTAAGGGTGGTATCCGGTTTCATCCGAATGTTTCTTATGATGAGGTGCGAGCCCTTTCTGCTTGGATGGCGCTGAAAACAGCGGTGGTCGGTATTCCACTAGGTGGAGGCAAGGGTGGGGTTATTGTGGATCCTAGGGAATTATCAGAGAGGGAATTGGAAAGTCTTTCCCGTGGATATATGCAGGCTGTTTATAAAATTGTCGGACCGGAGTCAGACATTCCAGCCCCGGATGTTTATACTGATCCGCGCATAATGGGTTGGATGCTGGATGAATATGAAAAAATAGCCGGCAAGCATTTGCCGGGAGTGATTACGGGTAAGCCGCTGGATATCGGCGGATCGGCAGCCCGTTCTTATTCCACGGCGCAAGGCGGTCTATATGTTTTGGAAGAAGCGATGAAAAAACTTCAGATGAAAAGTCCGGCGACCGTCACGATCCAGGGTTTTGGCAATGCTGGTTATAATATGGCGAAAATTTTGCAAAAAAACGGCCATAAGATTATCGCGGTCAGTGATTCGCGAGGCACGGTAGTTAATTGTATGGGGTTGGATGTGGATGATTTGTATCGGCACAAACAAAAAACCGGCTCGGTGGCTAATTATATGGGAGCGGAGGAGTTGGGCTTCGCCCATTGTTTTGAACAAGAGGCGGATATTTTGGTCCCAGCGGCTTTGGAAAATTCAATCCATAAAGGTAATGCCCGGGAAATAAAAGCCAAGCTGATTATTGAATTGGCCAACGGGCCGATTACGCCGGAAGCGGATGAGATTTTGGTGGATATGGGTGTTTTGGTGGTGCCGGACATTTTAGCTAATGCCGGAGGTGTGACGGTCAGTTATTTTGAACAAGTGCAGAACGCTTATGGTTACTATTGGGAGGAGAAGGATGTTTTGCAAAAATTAAAGCGGATTATGAGTCTCGCTTTCAATGAGATTTGGGTTAAAAAAGAGGAATACAAAGTCGATATGCGTACGGCTGCCTATATCCTGGCGGTTGAGCGGATTGCGCGGGCGATGGAAGATCGTGGGATGGCGTAAAAAAACAAACGGTTTTGATTGAAAATCCCAGCTGGAAATAACTGGGATTTTTAATATGCTAAGCCACTACAAAGCTGTGCAGAATTAATTTTTCGGCAAGCTGTTCCATAATAAATCGAAGGTTATTTTTTGCAAATCGGCCAATTCTTTTGATTCGATAATGATCGCTATTTTTTCTTTCCACGAGGCAATGAGCATTTTGTTGTTATAAATATTCACTTCTGGCGAAAAAGTCATTTTTTCCTCTGGTAAAAAACGGGTGTCGCGCATTTCTTCCTGATTGTGGGATATTCTTTCTATGGATATCTCGTTTCTTGGCACAATCGCTCGGATAAAAATTTTCTTTTCCGCTCGTCTTTTGTAATATTCTGGGAAAAAATTGGATAGTCCTTCATGCATCGTCTGCGGATTGGCATAGGCCAAAATGATTTCTTTACTAGTAAGTGTGTCTTCATATAATGATTAGTAGTTATATTCTCCGGCCGGAAACATAACACTTAAAAACCAAAGGAAGGAGCTTGCTATGAAAATCTATCCCCTTACAGCCGTTGTTTTCAAAACGGTTTCTGCGTAGCGACCCAGGCATTACCGGCTGGATCGCTGGTAGCAATCGTCACCAAGGATTCACCGGCCAGTTCATGGCCAGATACTTTCTTTGATTTCCGGGTAAGGAAGGCAACTTCCTTCCCAGATACATTCAAGGAGAGATGTGAACACGATCTCGGCTGGCTGCACGCCGAATTCGTGGGAGAAGAATAAATTTTTCTTCGTGGTGATAAATATTGGCAAGAAAGTCGAATCTAACTTTCTTGCCAAAAAAGTTTAAGTTCAAAGGCGGAAAACTTATCGTAGTTCCCGCCCTTTTTGTTTCAGGGAATATTTCTTTATCTTCCTGACTTGCTATACAATAGAAGAAAGCAAAAAATTACTTTAAGCGGATTGGAATAAGATGCTTACAAAAATCCTACAAAAAATCGGACTTAATGAAAAAGAAGCAAAAGTCTATTTGGCTGCTTTGGAATTGGGTGAAACAACCTTGCAACGGATAGTTACAAAAGCAGGCATTAGTCGTACGACAATTTACGATGTATTGGAATCCTTAAAACAACGTGGCTTGATAAGCGCGGTTAAAAAAAGCAAGAAACTTTATTATTATGCCGAAGAGCCGGATTCTTTGCAGAATGAATTGGATGAAAAACAGGATCTTTTAAAAAAAGCGCTGCCACAATTAATAGCAATGGCTAATCTGATCGATCGCAAACCGAAGATAAGATATTATGAAGGTTTAGAGGGAATTAAAGAGGTGTATATGGATTCTTTACGTTTTCCACAAAAAGAAATTCTATCTTGGGTGGCAGAAGAGGCTTTTTACAAATTTGATGAGGACTTTTTGTTAAATTTTTACCATCCGCGTCGGATCAAGCAAAAGAGTTGGTCACGCGAAATCGTCTCTGATCATCCTTTGACGCGCGAGTACCAACAAGAAGAGATTGGTAATTTGCGCAAAACCAAGATTTTGTCCGCCACAGAATTCCCGATGGATGTCAGTATCAATCTGTACGGAAAAAATAAAATCGGCGTTGTGTCGTTTGAGGAAGAGATGGGTTTGATTGTGGAAAGTGAAAAGATTTATATTACTTTGAAAAGTTTGTTTGAGTTTATGTGGATAAAAATATAATATCTAAAAAACATAAGCAATGAGTGTTAATAAAAGCTATGCCAGATAAAAAGGAGAATTTGCCAAGCGTAGAAAATGAGCCTATGGAATCCGCAATGGAAAAGAAATCTGTGTTTTCTGGTATCCCATCCATTGAGGAGTTGCGAGGTGTGCCGGTGTTTCATGAGGCAGCGAAAAAAATAATCCAAGAACTTTCTAATTTTAAGTGTTCTTTAATTGAGTATTTGGAAAGCTCTGATCACATAAAAATATTATCAAATGAAGTAGCTACTGCATACGCTTCTGCGTGTGAAGACGCGGAAAATGACAAAGAATTAAGAGAGTTAAAAGATGGTTTGTCCCAGGTTGTCACTGAACTGGCAAATATTACCAATATAATCAATTCTAAAAATCCAGCCCAGGGCGCATATGCACGTGGCTATATAAAAGATTATCAAGCTAGCTCGTTTTCTTTTAAATCAAGAATAAAAGCGATGTTTAAGAGCGAAGATGTTTTAGAAAAAAGAAACGTTGAAAATGAAGCGGCAATTTTAATCCTGAGAGACGAAGCGCGTAATATTATCTATAGAGCCAATGAACAACCGGATGCTGTTAAAAACAAGGCTGCCTCGGATGTTAATATACTGAAAACAATCGAGTTGATCGCACAATCAACTGATGCGCAGGAGGTGGATAAGTACAGGAAGCTCATGCAGGACTATGCACATGCAGCTGCTTATATTTCCAGCGTTTCGCAGATAACAACTGATTTTAATAAGCAAATAAATAAGAAAACATTAGATATATCCTATGGATTAAGTACTTATTGGAACGTATTATTTCCAAATGCTATCAACGAATATCTGCAAAAAAAGAGGATTGAACATGCACGCGAAATTATTCCACAAAAAGTTGAGGCATTAAAAAAATATTTGGATAGTGACGATGCTGGTATGCCGTATTCAATTACGAATGAGGGTGCCAACCTGATTGAACAGTGCAATGTTCTATGTCAATCAATTTTAGGACCATCCTTTTGGAATAAAATAACCGCTTATAATTCAGGAGAAGAGTCTCGCAAAATAAGTGCGGGTAGGATATTGACGCATGCGGCCGTTGAGGAAAGAATGTACGAAGTTCTTGCTGATGGTGAATTGATGTCTATGGAAGCACAAGCAAGAAAAAAAGGGAAAGCGAGAAGATCGCATGGTATAAATTTGGTAAAAGAAGACTATATGGATGATCGGAATTCAATGGAATCACATAGTGTAACATTCGAAGTCGACGGTATTTATCGCACATTCCTTAAGACGCAAGGGCATCCAGTCATAATTTTAGCCTTACCTGAGAATTATTTATTATCTAGCGGATATTTATTTGATGAAAGTGATGGAGAGCATTTGTTCGATCCTGATTTTACTGGGAAAAATAAGGATGATGGAGATCGACCTGCCACCATCAATTTAAAAGAGGTACCAATAATATTTATGGTTGAATCAGAAAAATATGATGAATTTTGCTCATTTCTTCTGGCTAAGTCTGCTTGGAAAGATGAGTTAGCCGCTATGGACGAGTCGGAAAGGATAGTTTGGATTTCTGAACGAGTAGCTAAACGTTCGCCAGGTGATAATTCCATTCCGCTAGCCGTTAAAAGTAAATTAGCAGAAATGGCTGGTTCGTCCAAAAAAGGTTTTGTTTATAAAACAAAGATACAGGGCAACTTAAAAAAACAAGATGGTGATACTTTGAAAGCCTTTGTTTTACAGAAAAGACGAGATTTTGCCCGCCGCGGAATTCCCAATGGATGTCAGTATCAATCTGTACGGAAAAAATAAAATCGGCATTATGTCATTTGAGGAAGATGTTAGTCTGATTATTGAGAGTGAAAAGATTTATATTACTTTGAAAAGTTTATTGGAGTTTATATGGGGCAAGATTTAAACAAAAAAGCCTTTGTTTTTTCTTATTACTAAGCAATGTCTTCCAGATAATGTCTCAAATGACCATTGGAAGTACCTCTTTTTTGCATTATGGCTGAATATTTTTCTGGTAAAAAATATTGCTTAGCGATCGCAAATGAGCTGTTTTGGGTTTCCAAGTCACCAATTTTTCCAGCCTCAATACCAAATCCATATAATGCGCAAGCTAAATAATCATTATCCATCGCCCATTGCATTTTCACTCTTTCGTTTTTTGATTTTTTTATCCATTCTAAGTTCTTTCTAATTTCTGACTCTATTCGAGTTATATAACTCTTATTGTCGCGGATGTTTTTATTTGATATATACATCCCGGACTCCAATGTTGTAATATCAAGAAAGTCGATATCTACAGACTCTGTTTTATTGTTTCTCTTAACCCCTTCTTTGTTTAAAATCGCTACGAGTTTATCTCCAGTTTTCATTAATTGTATCATTCCTTTGTGATTATAGTAGTGGCCTATTAGCTCTGCTGGCTGGTCATGATAATTTATTTTGTGATCAGAAGGATGCTTGGGAAAATTTTTGAAATTTAATTTGGCATATTGAATTGCTCCAAAGTTATGATTCTCAAAGCATTTGACCTCATAGGGCCTGACATTAAAGGGAGCGGCATCCAATACTTCTGTCAGTAATCTTTCTTTTTGGGAGGTTGATATTTCAGGGGTGAAATTGAGGATATCTTTAGGTGTGATTATTTTTCCCGTATTTTCAAAGGTGCGTGATTCGGGATTGTAATTTGCTTCAAAAAGTGTGCCTTGTTGAAATATAAAAACAGGCACATTTAATTCTTGGGATAATTGATGCGTCTCTATATCCTGGATGGGATCGGTGCCCAAAGCTAAGATATCTTCACTTCTCCTTTCCGGCCAAACATACAGGCCAGCAATGTTTGGAGTTGAAATGACCAGCTCATTGTATAACATGCTACTATTGTGTATTGAGCTTTGAATATCATCAGCCATGTTATTAGGCTGTGTTGCTTGCCATGGATTACTGCGGTGATTGATCGAGTGGGCTATGGTGGCAACGTCTTTCGTGCTGGCTTTTTCTATCTGACCTTGATTTAAAATTACGCCTGTGGCGGCATATGCTTTCCTGCTGCTATCTCCCGCTTTAATGCTAAAGGCGGACAAAGTCGGGTAAAGTGCTAATAATATTTTCAATTTCATCTGCCAAGATGTTCCGGGTTTTAGTAAGCTGTTTGTTCCTGGAATGAATCCGGGTGAAAATCCGTGACAAAAATAGGCGTCATATTTTTCAATTATTTTAGCAAGATTGCTATCACTAGCCTCGTTTCTTTTCTTGCGATCCTCGCTTGTCATTAAGATGCCCGCTTGATTATCAGCTTCTTTCATAAATAAGTCCCATTCATTTTTCATAAATTTGATTTGTTTTTTAGTTCGGTGCTGTTTGTATTATATATAATAAAAACATAAAGGAGAATTGTTTTGATAGTTGACGGCCAAAGGGCCGTTTTTTGTTATTGGAAATAAGGCTTATTATTAGCCAAATAATGGCAATATTTAAACTATAATTAACTTATTTTGTATAATTTAGGACTTTTTATTTTGATTGTGCTATTGTGCAATGTCGGGAACAGACGAGAGTTCTTTAAAAAATAACAATAATGAGGTGGGGGTATGTTAAAATGTTATTTTTTTTCGGACAAAGATTGCGCGGGCGTTGCGAATGGGCGCGGTGAGATAGTTTGCAAGGATTGTAAAATATTCCAAAGGAAGGCAAAGGCAATAGAGAGTTTTATTCGGCAATGGAAGCCAAATGCTCTCGCGATTGCGGTGACTAAAGAAAAATAATCGGATTAACTGGCCACCTCATGCCATAAAACGGAGTCGTAATATCACGGGGCAGCTCCGTGACGCTATTTCAGAGCGGACACCTGAGCAGTAGCCGATTTTAAGCCAATCGCCCGCACCCGAGGCCAAGAGTAAAAATATCGGGGAGGAGGAAGTATGGAAGTAAGAATCTCGTGGGGGAAGCGCCACAAATGGCGTTATCCTTGTTTCTTGGAAATAGTGTCAACAGGAGAAACGATGAGTTTCTTTTGCGGGCACGATGAAGCGGGCGAGAAAATCGCCCAAGAAACTAAAAAAGCAATTGAGGGGTTGGACATTCCCCACTCCTTGATGAAGGAATTGTGGAATGGGGAATACAATTCCGAGTTGACGTTAGTGGCAATTCGGGACTGGAAAGAGCTGATATTTGTACCGCTCGGAAACGAACAAACGAAAAGGTATGAGAGGCAATATATAGGAACCTCATATCAGCACGGGTTTGGACAGAACAGGGCGCCTGAGGCTGTGTTCAGTAGTGACAAGCGTCCTGTTTATGGGGTGAAGGTTATTCCAGCCCACATCTTACCGAGTGGCATGGAAGTGGCAAGAGGTTGGGAAAAATCCATTCAGAAGTTTATTGAATGGACAAAGACTCAAATGAAGTAGTGCTAAGGCGGAAAAGCTTAACAAAGCTTTCTCGCCTTTTTTAATTTCTTCTTTCGGCTTGGGTAAAAACAATAGGACGTGAGCACGTCGTTTGCTTAAAAGCTGGCTTTTGATTATGCTATATGATATGAAATCGCTTAAAAACTATTTGGCCAAAAGGGATGTTTTTCAACCCAAGACGCTGGATGACCAGACGGTTTTTTATGTTTTCCGCAAGGTTATCAAAGAGGAATTCGGCAATGTGGGCATCGAAAAGCTGATCCCGGATTATTACAAAAACAGGACGATATTTGTGAAATCGGACAGCTCGGCCTGGTCTTCGGAGATGTGGCTGCAAAAGGACCGGATCGTGCGCAAGATGAACGCAGAGTTGGGCGAAGGATCGATCGAGAAAATCAAAGTCAAATAAAAAAACCTCGGGAATCGCCCGAGGTTTTTTTGTATATCGCGCTAAGGAAGGGTGGTGATATTGGTGTGGATCGTGATATGCGCGCTTTTGGATTTGTCGTTCTTGTCGACGGCGACAGCCTTGATTTCCAAGTCGGACGTCTTTTTATCGTCAGGCACGGAATAATCATAACTTAAAGACGAGCCATTTTTGGAAGAGACTTCGTCACCATTGATATACAAGGTTATTTTATCCATATCGAAAGCGGAAGAAGCCGAAGCTTGGATTGTGACGGAGCCGGAGGTTATCGTCGCTCCATTGGCGGGAGAGGTGATTTTCACTTTCGGAGTGATGCTGGAAAAATCATCCGACTCGCATTTTTCAGTAGGCGCCGGATCGTTGGAAAGGTCCTTGTCTTTCTCAGCGTATTTCTGGACGGCCTTTTCCCAGTTTTTAAACTGTGGATCGTCACCGGGGTCTTTGGGATAATCCCCCCGCGGATCATCCTTATCGACATACCACAAGATGGAATGGGCGGAGAAGAATTTTTTCTTGGTCTTGAGGCTATCCGGGCAATCGTCGGTCGCCAGGCAATATTCGTCATCTTTATCGGGAATCTCACAGACCTCGATTTTTTCTTCCGGATCAAGACTGCCGTTCAACACGGGTTTGCCGGCATCTTCCGGCTCGTATTTCGGAAACTGTTCGGTATTGTAATTCTTCAAGGCGCCGTCCATAAATTTCCGCCAGATCGGAGCGGCCACATAAATTCCGTCAGCCCCCTGGGCCATCGTGGAATTGTCATTATTGCCTGCCCAAACACCGGCTACGAGAGACGGGGTGTAGCCCATCGCCCAACCGTCGCGCCACTCATTAGTGGTTCCGGTTTTGGCGGCTACGGGCCGGTCGGCGAAGTTGAACGGATTATTGGTGCCGAAAACCGGAGCGCGCAAAGAGTTGGTGGACATCACATAATCAAGCATGGCCACATATTTTTCATCGACGACCCTTTGGCCGGGATCGCTCTGGTATTCCTCTAGGATTTTTCCGGACGAATCGGTTATTTTCAAGATAGCGGCTTTGTCGTGGTGGATTCCGCCGGTAGCCAAAGAGGCATAGGCGTTGGTGTGGTCAAGTAAGGTCACTTCGCCACCGCCTAACACCAGAGAAAGGCCGTAATCGAAAGATTTATCTAGGGTGGTTATACCGAGCGATTTAGCCAGAGTGATGGAATCTTGGACCCCGGCCAGATAAAGCGTTTGCACCGCGGGAACATTAAGGGACATCGCCAAAGCGTTTTTCATTTGGAGGAGGCCATGGTTTTTCCCATCGTAATTTTTCGGATTATAAGTCTTGCCGGAATCGGTTGAGAAATCCGTATCTACGTCCCACATCTGGGTTTCCGGAGTGTAACCTTTTTTAAAGGCTGTCAGATAGACATAGGGCTTGAAAGATGATCCGGGCTGACGGTTCCGGATAGTGACATTGACTTGTCCGTCGATGGATTTGTCAAAATAATCCTTGCTGCCGACCATCGCCAAAATTTGCCCGGTCCGCGGATCCATCGCGACCAAAGCGGCATTTTCAGCTTTATATTTCACGGCATTTGATTCCGCGCCTTCTTTGACCACTTGCTCGGCTAATTGTTGTTTGTCCCAATCAAGCGTGGTGTAAACCTTAAGGCCGCCTTGCTCGAGCGCTTGCTGGCCGTAAGTTTTTTCCAAATATTCTTTGATGTACATCACGAAGTGCGGCGCGGAAATATTTTCTGAAGACGGGCGAATTTTTGCCAGGATGTCGGCTTCTTTGGCCGCGACGGCCTGTTCCTGGGAAATATAGCCCAGTTTTTCCATTTGGGTCAGTGCGTACAATTGTCTGCCTCGCAAAGCGTCAGTGTGGTTGCCATAAGGGGAGTAGTAGGAAGGTGCCTGGGGCAAGGCGGCCAATAGAGCGGATTCGTCGAGGGTGAGTTCCGAGGCGTGTTTGCCGAAAAAGGTTTGTGCGGCGGCTTCGACGCCATAGGCGTTGGAGCCATACGGGATTTCATTAAGATACATCGCCAATATCTCATCTTTGGAAAATTTAAGCTCTATTTCGATAGCCAGGATTAATTCCTTGATTTTGCGGGAAAGGGATCTTTCGTCGGTGAGGATGGAGTTTTTGACGAATTGCTGTGTAATCGTAGAGCCTCCCCGTCCGCCGCCCCGGCGCAAGACGTTTGAAATTACGGCGTTGGCCAAGCCTCGCACGTCAAATCCGGGGTGATGGTAGAAGTTCTGGTCCTCCAGGGAAATAGTGGCATATTTGATGGCGTCAGGCATATCGTTAAATTGGATCTGGGTCCTTTTTTCTTCGCCATGGATGTCATAGAGCAAGTGGTCGCCTGTGCGGTCGTAAATTTTGGTCGATTCCGTAACGACCCGCTTGCTGATACCGTTGGCGCTGGGCAAGTCTTTGGCGAAATAAGCGAAAATACCCAGAACCATAAACACGGAAAAAACCGCCGCGTAGGCGCTGATTTTGCCAATCATCCGCCAGCGGTTTTTATCGGAAGCGTTTTTAAAGTTTCTTAAGGGCGAGAATATTTTATCCATAAAACAAAGGATTATAACTTAATATGGCTTGATATAGCTATTCTGGGTGGTTTTTGGTCTGCCAGACCAAAGTTAATTACTATTTTACAATAAATCCGGGTCTTTATCAAGCTCGCCGGCCGGGCTGTTTCCGGACGGCGGAAGATTATAAGCGTCTTTGATTTTATCCCAGACTTTCAAAGCATACAGGGGCGGAGTTTTGATTTTCGCCGCATCAAAAAGCTAGGTTTTCATAGGACGCGCAGCCAACCTTGCCAAAGATTCTAAGATGCCATCGATAAACAGGGGATAATTGCGCATATTTTCAGAAGGAAAACCTATCTGGTCATTCAATTCAAAGACATAGGGCTTGCCATGGCAAACGCCGAAATCAATCGAGTAGACAGGTATGTCGAACGCGGTATTGATAATGGAGCTGACTGTGGAAATGATTTGCTTGACGGGTCCGGGTACCAGCGCGATGGCGACCTCTTTGATGGATCCTCCTTGCGCGACATTGGCCAGAAGGGATCCCCTTTGCGGCGCCCGTACATGGCACAATACGAATCCGCCGTTGACTATGATCGCGCGCAAATCATGATGGCCTGAGGTGATGCCGGAAATGCCGGCGCTGGTATCGACGAATTGTTGCAAAGTGTATTCAGTGGAATTTTGTATCACGGAGGAGGAAAGGTTTTTTGGCGAATCGATGAGGATATTTTTGCCGCCGAATCCGGACACTGGTTTGAGGACGGCCAGCTCATCTGCGGCGAAATTTTTCAGAGCTTCGTGCAAATCAGCGGTATTTTTAACCGGATAGCTTTTAGGCATGAATTCGGCCAGCAGGGCATAAGTCAGATTTTTATCATAACAAAGTTGCTTGAATCCGATTCCATTTAAAACCTTGAAACTGATTTCTTCGGTCGGAAATTTTAAACCGCCACTCCGGTCGTAAACGGCATCAGCGGAAATTATCCCAGTCTGTTTTTCAAAAAAAGAACCGTTGTATATCCAAGGATCTTGGAAATTTAAATTTCCCAGATAAGAATCCCGGCCGCTGGCGAGGTACATTTCAAATCCTCGCAGCAAGCCTTTTTTAAAAAGCTGGTGATAAACAGCCCTTTTTTTGCCGAATCCGGCAAAGGGATCTGCGCAATTCCGGCTTTTGCCAAAAAAAACCACTATTTTTTTTCGATTTCGCATTGTTCTAAATAATTAGCCAAAAGATTCATTTCATCCGATATTGATTCGTCATAAGTGATTGCTGGGGAGCGGTTGACCTCGAAAACATAAGGCGTGCCATCCGGTCCGACGACGATATCCGCTCCGGCTACTTGGATATTGGAAATTTCAGCCGCTTCCAGCGCGCACTTTTTTATTTGTTCTGGAACCGTTTCCAAGGCGAGGAATTCTTCCGTAGCTCCCAGGGAAACATTGTTGCGGAAATCAGTTTTGTTTGTGCGGGTTCTTTTTTCAACGCAGGCGACGCTGTTTCCGAGAATAAAGACGCGATAATCAAAATCATTGGGTATGTAGGTCTGTAAAATTATCTCGGGACTTGGGTTTTCCTGTAAGATCTGTTTCAATCCAGAAACGGATTCGGCTAAAAAAATTCCGCTGCCCTTCTTGCTCCTGGAAAATTTTATGACGATAGGCAGGCCTAGGAAGCCGATAGCTTCTTCCAGTGTGCTATCATCATATACCAATGAGAAAAATGTCTTCGGAACGGATATGCCGTTGAGAGCAAGAAAGCAGGTTTGTTTAAGTTTGCTGGGCTCGTTGGTTTCTTTGTAGAGGCGGTCTATAAAACGGATGCCGTTTTTTTCGGCGACGCTGGATAAGATAAAAGCCAAATTCCTGTTTTCTCCGACCCTTCTGAAATATACGGTAGAAAAATCCGTAAAAGGCACGCCCTTCACGGAAATTTTCACAGAATCTTTTTCCGCCGCGATCCGGACATCTTCAAAGCTGGCAACCATACTGGAGATTCCTTTCAAGGTTAATTTTTCTTGCAAAAGGCGGAGTGTTTTCTCGGTTCCGGAAACGCTTTGTTTTTTATCTTTCAGTAAGAGTAGCATGGTGAATCGGATTTAAATTATTAGAAGCCCGCAGGCCGCCTGGGCAGGCGCTTTCTAGCACAAATCGCTTTTTTGGGTGGTGTTCAGTTTCAATATGAAATTTATAATATCTTTGACGACATTTCTGGATTGGCCATGGGTCGGCTTGTAGTGTATATATATATCCGGTTTGCCGTTGATTTCCAATATGCCGAAAGTTTGTTTGGCGGGATCAAGCGAGGCGTCTTCACATATGATGTCGATGCCGGCCAGGTAGTCGCCGATCGCATCGGCCGCCTTGGCGCAGATGGAGACGATTCCCGGATGGACCAATTCCGTAACATCGCGAGTCTCGCCGCCTTCGGCCAAGGATGAATTTTTCCGGATAGAGGCTGTCTTGCCAGCGTCCAAGACGTGTTCAAGCGAGAAGCCTTGTTCCGACAGGATCTTTTTTAGCGTCGGGTCGATCGGGGTTTTGCGGCGGGTATGTTTTTGTTTTTCCTGGATGAGTTGCGCGATTGTGGATTTGCCATCGCCGACGACTCGCGGGGGAATCATTTCTAGCGCCCCGATTACTTTGTCATCCAGTATGAGTATCCGGTATTCTTTGCCGAAAATCATTTCTTGCGCGACAAGCGCCCGGTAATTGGCGATTTCTCCGGTTATCACGGTCCGGGCCTCAGCTAGGTTTTTTATGTGCGGAAATATGCCCTTACTGTTGGATCCGGAAGCATCTTTGACGATTATGGGAAAGCGTATGGCAGCCAGCTTGGCGGCGACATCTTCCGGCTTGAAGTTTTTTCTGAAAAAAAACACCGTTGCGGGGGTCGGCAAAGAACAACGCCTAAGCAGGGTATACGTCAGGTCCTTATATTCGGTCGTCCCGACTATGCCGATGAATGTCTTGGCGATCCGGAACTTCCTTGTGATAAGAAAAGCCTTGCCGCGCACGTGTATATAATAACAGCCACGCTCCGGGATGATTTCTTCGAACGTGCCGCCCATTTCCTCGACGACTTTTTTGATCAGAGGCGGATTTTTTATCATAATATTTATTTGGTTACATCAATTAAGAATCGGCGCAGGTTTTTATTTCCGATAATAATCGGATATTTGAGGCGGGTGCGGTCTATCAGGGTGACTTTGGTGTAAATTATCCAACCGTGCATATTGATGGTGAGCCTGATCGTCGGCCGATAAGTGGTGCCGTGGGAAGAATGGACTATGACGGTAGTGGCGATGTCCGGGATATTTTTATAAATATCCCAACGCTCGGTTTTGGTGAGTGATTTCAATTCATCGTAACTGCGGGTGATTTTTTCATAAGCTTCCACCGTCTTTCCAAGGCCAAGCTCCCGGGCTAAGTCCGTGCTGATGGAAGTGTATCCGGCGCCGGTGTCGATTTTGGCTTCGACTTCGACGACTTTTCCATTCTTACCGGTCAATCTGATTTTTTCCACGGTGCCGATGACTTTCCGGCCGGAAATTTCTTCGACTTCTTCTTCGATTTCCCCTCCGAACAGATCCATACCCATCCGCACTCCCCGGGCGATCGTTTTTATTTTGAGGCCGGAAACGCGCTTGAGCCTTTCGGCGAGGCCGGCCAGATTGGCGACTTGGATAGAAAGTCCCGGGCGGGCATTAAGTTCCAGGATGACTGGGCCGTGATTTTTATCGATAGCCACATCCACGCCTAGGAAGCCCAGGTTGGAAATCTCCTGGGACTTCGAGGCCAGGAGCAGGATGTCTTTCCAATGGGGGATGCGGATACCGCTGACGGGGAAATTCGTGCCGGGGATTTTTTCAATAAATTTATTTTTCCCCTGGATAGCCGTCGTAGTCACTCCGGTGGCCATATCGATTCCGACGCCGACAGCGCCTTGTTGCAGGTTGGCCTTGCCTCCGGATTCCCGGGTTGGCAGGCGTAACATCGCCATCACCGGAATTTTATTGAAGACGATGACGCGGATATCCGGAATTCCTTTATAAGAATAGGGTTTGAATAATTTCAGAAGCTGCAGGCGCTCTTCAAAAAATGCGATATCCGGCGTGTTGGACAGGGAAAATGAACCGTCCAAAATATTACGGATGTGGCTGCGCAAATCTTCGATAGTGATGAGCGAGCGATCAGCCTTGACCCATGCGTCATCCCGCCCTTTCTTTTTTCCGTAAACCACGATGATGCCTTCGCCGCCAAAACCGCGATTAGG
>JAUXSI010000037.1 GCA_030679985.1 Candidatus Moraniibacteriota bacterium
TCTTGGCCGATTCCCTGATGCAGTTTTTTATAAATTCTTCTGAAGGCTCCACCAGATCAGCTTCGGCAATTATTTCTTTTTGTTTGAATAAATCAAGAAAATGCCTAAGTCGTTTGCCATCACCGCCACCGACGTCCAATATCTTTAGTTCTTTTTTATTTCTAATTTCAGGATAGACAATATCAAAAACACTAAGAATCAATGAATCTTTTTTGCCATAAAGTATGTTTTTGAATTCGTTGTATTTATAGGCTCCTTCCGAGGAATTCAAATAATCCAAGTACTGTTTCTTCACATCTTTCATAAACAAAGTCTAATACTTTATTATGCCCTTGTCTAATGTTGGAGCCTGTTTTATAGCACAAAAGAGCCTTTTATTGGCTCTTTTGAGATTTGCTCCGCGAGCTCAAACCTATTCGAACCTATTTCAATAGCTAAACAAGCCTGGATTGTAGAATATTCGAACTTATAAAAAACATAGCCCGAGGGTTAACTTCTAACCCCCAGGCTATAATACAATACTGCTGACCGTTTGGTCAGGCTTTGACCACTTTGAACCCTTCCTTGCAGACGGCGCTCTTGGCAACCATCTCATCTTCCTCCTGAGCGAGGTTGCTGACGCCGATACCGCCGAGCAGATTCCCTTCCTTATCATAAATTGGCATTCCGCCTGCCCAGGGAACAAGCTGTTTGGGATCAATGCCGAGAACCTCGGCCGTTATTTTTCCCGCACCGATCTCATCTCTTGTCTCGGCAGTGGACTTGCCTCTCCATGCGGCCTGCTTCGCTTTGAGCGTGGCAACATTGGCAGAGGCCGACTTCACGCCGTCCATTACCACTTTGGCAATCTCGGTGCCATCACGGTTTACGATACTGACTGCGGCGACCTTGAACTGTGCCTTTAAGGTCTGAATTGCTGCCGCCAATATCCCTTGTGCTTCGTCCGATGTTAGTGTGTGCATCTGTCCCACGGTCTCCTCCTTATCCTTTCGTCATTGATCCTGCAAGATTGGCCAAGATGGCCAATTGGTTCATGTCGGAGCCGAGAGCATCCTCGAAGAGCTCTTCGATCTGCTCGTCTCCTATGATATCCTTGGTGTTTCCACCCATGATCATCCCATCGTTCTTGTCTGCCACTTCCTGGGCACGTTCCAGGATGCCAGCTTTGACATCGGCATCCAAAGCACTGCCTTGTCCGTCCTCAGAGAGAAACTGCTCAATGTTTTTGATGCTGTACATATTCTTCACCTCCTCGCTTGATGAATTTTAATTGGCCTACCTACTTGTTTAAAATACTTTCCCTAACAGAAATAGTAGTTTACTATAAAAATCTTTTTTTGTAAAGAACTAGCCGGCTTTGAAATTTTTAATGTTCGAACCTCTTATATAGCACAAAAGAGCCTTTTATTGGCTCTTTTGAGATTTGCTCCGCCCACTTGCTATATTCAGAACTGAAATCGCTCAAATTCAGGGTAGATCTGGAACTCTTTTTGAACAATTTTGCATTCCAGCAATAAAAAAGGCCAGGAACTATAACAATAGTCCCTGGCCTTTATTCGATTCCGTAGCCGTTTGGCTACTTTTCCATTCTATGAACTGCACCGATCAGCACGCACCTTTTCGCAAATCCATCAGTGAGTTCTTCAACAAGAAGCTTCATAAAATCGTCGTTTCCTTCCTCAAACGACCTGTCAAACACTTTCATTGTGAGCAAGCTCCCGAAGTTCTGACCGGTTGGCTTGCCTGAAATGTAGTGCTCCACGAGAAGCTCGTAAAAATCCTGCTTCTTTTTGTTTTGGAGCATAAATTCAAGCACGCCTTCAAGCATACTTTCGCCCTGTTCGCTTTTTTCCTTGCTCAAATCACAGAGGGATGATACCTGCTTCACGACCTCATTCACATCAAGGCCGAGCAGTCTATTACCAAAATCTCCACTGTTATCAAAAGGAATGAGTTCAGTTTCTGAAGCGATCCGCAGATGAGCACCCACGGCGAAGATTGGCATTGAGTATGCTTCCTGAAAAGCATCTATGCCCGTCAGGCCTGGAAGCAACCAGTTCATTCTTTTTGCGTGCTCTTTCACGATGTCACGATGATTTGGCTTGTCCAGACTGATGATGTCAATCGTGGCCATATCGCCGAAGCTGTAGAAACGAAGCCCGACGATATACTTTTGATCTTTCTTTGCTCTTTCGCCGTTTTCAACGAATAAGCGAACAAAAACCAAGGATGTTCCGTCAGGATCATCACTCCCGTCACCCTTCGCAATAGCAAAGCATCTGGTGATGTTTCTTTTTGCCAAGTCCTCATAAGCATCCCTGAAAGACTTGATTGGCCAGCAATCCACAAGCTCCACACCCTCTAAAATTTCCATAACTGCCTCCCGTATGTTTAGTTTTCAAAACAGAATTTTATTCGGCGGACAATACAACAGACTAACATATTTCAGTTAGTCTGTCAAGATTTTCAGCTATTTGCGTGCTACTGTGCAATTTCTTTTTGGCCATCTCTTGTTGTAAACAAAATGTATAGCAAGGACAGTCCTCGACTAGACACTCATTTTCCCAAAATAAAAAGTGCGAGGCTCCGAAGTCTGGAAGAAGTCAGAACCGAGTTTATAAAACTAGCTATTTAAAATTGCCCTTCATTGAATTAATTCCTACATATGACTAGCAAGATATCGCGCCGTATTCACATTACGCACAGTCATAGACTGATATGACTCGTGACTGATTATTTTATTCAGATGGCTTTTATTATAGTCCTTCCTTTTTACATTCCAAAAAATAGCCCCTTTCAAATACCGCACATCGACGAATTCTTTTTTTATCGGCAACTCATCGATTATTTTCTTCGTATCGACATCTGCAAAAAGATACGCCACATCTGTTTTTTGCTTAGCATCATTATGCCAATCTGCAGGAATCGCTGCTGCAATTTTTTGCATCTCCTTTTCGGTTTTGACAAGCACTCGTATTTCAAATCCAAATTCTCTCTTCAAAGACTTCCGCACATTTACACTAACAGAATCTTTATTTTCGATCGACTGGAAAATTATGTTACCAGAATTGATATAAGTTGAAACATTCACATATCCCAAGGACTCAAAAAGTACTTTGAGTTTTTTCATTTCAACTTTTTTATTGCCACCCACATTTATTCCACGCAAAAGTGCAATATATCTCATATTTTTTAATTCTTAAGCAATTGGGGTCAGGTACCTTCTCATGGATATGTCCATCTTTACTGTGCGTTTCTTTGCATCTTTCATAAACAAAGTCTAATACTTTATTGTGCCCTTGTCTAATGTTTGAGCCTATTTTATAACAAAAAAGAGCCTTCATTTGACTCTTTTTGAAGTGGGCTCCCCCTACTTGATATGTTCAGAACAATGCATTATACGAAACTTAGTGAAGATATGAGAAATTTACTTGAATTTAGCCTCTCAAAATCAAGCCAACGGGCTTAGTCCTTGATCTTCCTAGTAATTATCACGCCGTTATCAATCGGCAAGGTGTATGAGATTACCCTCCTATCGCTTTGGGAATTAGGCAGTTTTGTCCCTAAAACCTTATCCAGGTAATCCTTCATCATATGTCCATAATCAAAAACATTGTCGGCAACAATAAAACCGCCTTTTTTGAGTAATGGCATCAGAAGATCAAAATATTTACCATAATTTTCTTTATCCGCATCAAGAAAAATCATATCCAACTTTCCAAATTTGTTCTTTTTCAAAATATCCTCTGCGCTTCCAACTAGCAGGCTTATATTTTTTAGCCCTGATTTTTTAAAGTTACCCATAGCTAAATCAGCTTTCTCCTTTAATTTTTCCAAAGTAACCACATTGCCTTTATTGTAAGTTGCTCCCATAGCTAAATATAAAGTGGAATAGCCAGCGGATGTGCCAATTTCAAGGATTTTTTTGCTCTTTGTTGCGACTGTGAAAAATTCAAGTAATTCAGCCGTTGATCTGGGAACTGACCAAAGCTTGATAGTTTCACCTTTGACCTTTTGTCCAAAATCTCTCTTGTTGGATTTATGTTTATATTTCCAACTATTCTCAATTTTTTCTATCTCTTGAGTGGTTTTAAGTGCTAACTTGTTATCCCGAAGATTGTTTATTCTCTGCAAGGCTTCGGGAACAAACGCATATTTGAATTTTTCCAAAGCTTCCTTGGTAAATTCAATGGCTTCGCTTGAATTCCAATTCTCCATAAAGAAATCGCAATAGTGCCTAAACAAGGATTTATTGTTGATCTCAATAATAAAAGGCTCTGGCTTCCAGCCTAATTGTAAAACTCTATCCTTAGTAACAACCAAGCCGACAGGAATATGAAAATCCTTGAATTTAGTCTGAATATTCTCATTATTAGAATAGGTCTTTTTAGCCATTGCTTCTATCGTCTTATCAAATATCGCCCTATCGTCTATATTCTTCTCGGCTAATTTCAAATGAAATTCTTTCAAATATTTTTTTATATCCCCGCTTTGATATTCATTTTGAAAAGCAAAGGCATAATAAAAATCTTCTGCCCTTAATTCATTCGCAAGGTTTTCGTAATATTTAAAAAATTCCTCCTTGCCAGCATATGTGTTAATTTTTTGATGATTTTTCCCCATAGAATACATAGAAATTAAACCATTTATTAACTACCTCAATTTTATCAAAGCCAGCCTGCTTGAGCCATAGTAGCTGATCTTCAAGTGTGGAAGGCTTGTCTTCTCTATTGCCCTTATGAACTTGCCATCTATGTTCTCCCTCTTCGCCCATCGTATCAACCAAATATTTATGCCATTCCTCCTCATCAGACGATTTTACTAAATCCCCGATTATAAATCGTCCGCCAGCCTTTAACTTTTCAAAGATAAATTTGAAATAATCCTGTTTTTCTTGATCGGAAAGGTGATGGATTGAAAGAGCTGAAACAACTGCATCAAATAGCTCATCTGTTTCAAAACTTTTAAAGTCAGCTTTGAGAGATTTAAAGTGCAAAAAATCTTTTAACTTTTCCGTAGCCTTGGCAATGTTTTCTTCGTGATTATCAACCCCTAAAACCTCCGCATTTGGGTATTCGTTCATAATCCTGTAGGTGAGCGTTCCCGTTCCAAATCCTAGTTCCAGTATTTTCAGATTTTCTGTTTTTTCTTTAGCGATCTGCTCTGTCATATCTGCGTGCATTTCAGAATAAAATGGCAACATCTTCAGAACGACTTGATCGTATATTTCATAATATTCTTTGTAAGCATTGGCTATTTTTGGCTCTTGCTCCATAATTCTTTGAAATATTTTTTATAACTATCCACCACTTCAGGCGTTTTAATTTCAAAAGCTGATGGCGTTTCTCCCCATAACAAATTAATAACCCTATCCTTCAAAATAATGATACCGCTAGGAATTTCCTTCTCCGTGGCTTTTATCTGAATATTCTGATTATCCTCATAGGCTTGTTTCAATAAAGATAAAGCCTCTTCTTTGCATATTGCCTTATCCTCAATGGATTTTTCAGCCAGTTTCTTGTGAACATTTGCAAGCAAGTTGCGAATTTCAATATCAAAATATTCTGAATTGAAAGCAAAAGCCCAATAAAAATCTTTTTTCTTCAAGCCATTTACAATACTATCAAAGAGATTTTTGAACTCATCTGATCCTTTATAAATAGTTTCCGCCTCTTTGTAATAAAACGGGTACTTTTCGCCTTTCAAATATACGGGATGATATTTACCACTACTCAACAGCTCGCTCTCATAATGAACGGACACCTCTCCATTATTTTTAAGCACTCCCGCACCCATCCAAGGCAAAAGGTGTGTTCTCTTTTTAACCATAAATACTCCAATTTGACCTTCTTTCGGATGAACGGTTAGTCTTATTCCATTTGGAACAATAGCATTGAAAAATTCAGCTTTCTCAAGAGCGTGTTGGACAACCATATACTCAAAAGCACATTTTTCTGATCTCTCATTAATTTCCTTTTTCATCTTCCTTTCGTCAGGCGTTAAATCCCAATCTTCCATAAAGTTAATTCTATACAGCACCTTAAAAAGAATGTCGGAAAGGTTCACATTTTGCTTGGCTGATTGAATGATTTTTTGGATTTTCTCATTATTGTATTTCTCGCTTTTCCAAAGATTATCCATTTCTATTCGTGCCTCTTCGTAGATTTTTTTGAAGTTTTTAATATGCTTCAACTCATCAAAAGCATTCTTCAAATGAATTACTTCCGATAATCCCAGCTCTTTAACAAATCTTTTAAGCGAATTGAAATATCTATCCACATCCTCTTTGGTATGTAGAAAATGCCTATAATATAGATGTCCATCGTGAAAAATCGTAAAGGTCGCTCCTGGCTTGTAGAATTTTTTTATCTGCAAGTTTATTTCGTTGAACTTACAGAAAGATCCAACCTCTGCCAAATCAGCATCTCTCCTGGAAGATTTCAGAGGGTTAGCGATTTTGAAGGGCATAGCAGGAAGCATAAACTGGATAGGCTCATTTCTTTCAACCCAATACTCAATTTTCCCTAAAAAATAGCCCCCATATTTTTCCAAGTTTATTGTTTCAAATGATCCATTCCTATACTTTTGAGAGGTAATGACCCGAAGGACTTTTTCGCTTATTGTCTTGCAATTACTAAAATCTTTTTCGGAAAAATAGCTGATCTGCGTGTTAAATTTCTTAATAAATTTTTTGAAATCAAACTTGTTTATTGTTTCTTTAGTAAGCTTGTCGGAATTTTCCTCAAGCGCCTCAGGACTAAGCTTTTCATAAAAAGTGCCTGTCATATCAATTCGGCTTATGTCGTAATTACTAGGCAGAACAAGAGCTTCAATGTTTTCTTCCTTATTGATCAGCTTAAGCAACATTTCTTTAGAATATTTCCTGTCTCGCCTGATGCCAAAGCGAATAGACTTAATAAGTCCCTTCTTTTCCCATAAACGCAGAGAGTTAGGATGACAATTCAAAAGCTTACAAGCTTCAGAGATTGAAAGTAGATTATCTAAGTTGTTTTTATCCATAAAAATTAACTTAACATTTACTCACAATACTACACTATATTTACATTTTTGTCAATATACAGCATCAAGACGCAACAAAAAAAAGCTTAAATAAGCCTTAATTTGACGATGCTGTCACGCAAAACTTACTATCGCTCGTCGCGTGACCACGAAAAACTAGCAAAAAAGGTGAAACTAAATAGCCTTGTGAAATATGGCGATGCCACGAGACGAAAAAAAGACTATCCTGAAAAGGTAGTCTTTTTTGAGTTTTTCATGGCTCCGCGACCAGGATTCGAACCTGGAACCAATTGATTAACAGTCAACTGCTCTACCATTGAGCTATCGCGGAATATTTACTTGTCAATATTTTCATCTAGCCATCTCTGCCTTGACCAGACTTCAAAAATTTCTCTCTTTTCATTGCCTCAATTTTACTATCATACTCTTCTGTATGAATTATAACAAACGGCCCATTTTCTCGGGTCCATTTATTACTTCCAGTATTATGATCATGCAACCTGGCAAGAGCCTCTTTTGAAGTATAACCAATATATCTTTTTGAATTTTTAAGGCTTCTTAGAATATATACTGTGAACATTTTTTTATTTTGATACAGTCCCAGCCATAGACTGGTCCGCCTCCGGCGGAAACTGCCCTACCATTGTCAGTCATAGGCTGATCAGCCTTTGGCTGAAGCTTGGCATTGCGGAATGTATTCTATTTTTAAACTATTGCCTGAAACAAGCAACAAAACCAGTATAGCAAGTATTTTTTCGACTGGCAAGGGCTGGCTGGCATGTAAAAAGCCCTGTAAAACAGGGCTTTTTGGTATATTCGAGAAATCCTAATAATCCTTCAATTTCTTGACGCCCTTGTGCTCCCTGATCTTTTCCAGGGCTTTCGATTCGATCTGGCGGATACGCTCGCGTGTCACGCCGAATTCCTGGCCCACTTCCTCCAGGGTATGCACCACTCCGTCTTCCAAGCCGAACCTGATTTTCAAAATCTTCTGCTCGCGCGGCGTCAGCGAATCCAGGATTTCCGTCACGTGGTCGCGCAAAAGTTTCCGTGAAGCGACGTGGTGAGGCATCACCGTTTCCGTATCTTCGATGAAATCACCCAATACGCTGTCGTCTTCGCTATCGCCTACCGAAGTTTCCAACGACACCGTTTCTTGCGAAATCTTCATAATATGGCGGATTTTGTCCACTTCGATGCCCATTTCCACCGCCACCTCTTCTGGCAACGGTTCGCGTCCCAAATCCTGCACCAGCCGACGCGTGATTTGCGTATATTTATTGATGGTTTCCACCATATGCACCGGAATGCGGATCGTACGGGACTGGTCAGCCAGCGCGCGCGTGATGGCCTGGCGGATCCACCAAGTCGCGTAGGTGGAAAACTTGTAGCCCTTGGTATAGTCGAATTTTTCCACGGCGCGGAACAAACCGATGTTGCCTTCCTGGATCAAATCGAGCAGGGAAAGGTTGTGCGAGCGGCCGACATATTTTTTGGCGATGCTCACCACCAACCGCAAGTTGGCTTCGGTCAGCTTCTGCTTGGCCACCGGATCGCCTTTTTCAATCCTTTTCGCCAAAGAAATTTCTTCCTCCGACTTCAAAAGTTCCACCCGGCCGATTTCGCGCAGATACATCTGCACCAGATCGGAAGAAGCTTCTTCCGGCACGTCGATTTCCTTCTTTTTCTTTTTCTTGCCGGCTTTTTCCTCCTCGATATCCTCGACGATCTTGTCGGTTTCCATCTTCAGCATATCATCCGATCCCAAGACCCGCACGCCGATTTCTTCCAGTTTTTCGTACAGACTGCCCAGCTCCTCGATGTTTTTTTCCGCGTCCGGAAAAGCATGCAAAATTTCGTCTTCGGTTATGAATCCTCTTTGTTTCCCGCGATAAACCAGTTCTTCGACGACGCTTTTTTTCTTTTCTTCTTTCGGTTTGAACGGCACGACTTTGCCCCCTTGGCTGATTTTTTTCTCAGCGCGGCTCATCCCGCTCTTGGTTTTTGCCGGACGGGCGGGCGCGACAGAGCTGGCGATTTTTTTGGCCGTGGCCGGTTTTTTGACACGCACCGGCTTTGCCGTCTTTTTGACGGGTTTCTTAACAGTCTTTTTGACCCGGACCGGCTTAGGACGCATAGCTTGTTTTTTTGGCGAAGTTTTTCCCGCACGGACGGATTTGGCTTTTTTCGCCGGATGGACGGGCTTAGCAGTTTTTTTAACTGTCATTTTTTTTATTTTTTTAACCGCAAGTTTTTTGCTGTTTTTCTTGTTGGCCATATTATAAATATTAATTTAGTTCCTTATTCAAGGCGGATTGCTCGGCATTGATTTTGGAATATTCTTCCGTCAAAAATTTTACCGCGACTGCGTCATTATTTTTTTTAGCGACATCCAAATCTTTGGAAATCTTATCCAGCCAATCTTTGTTAAGTTCGTATTTGATCTTGCGCAACCTGTTTCTCGCTTCCACTGCCGGCTTTTCAAAAACGACTTCCTCCAGCCCGTTATCCAATCCGACCCGGTAACGGTTTTCAAAATATATCTTCTCGGCGCTGACCGCATCAGCCCGCGAATCGATATCCTTGACCAATCCGTCGAAGCTAAAATTAAAATCCGGACCCCTTTGGATCATCGTATTCAGAAGGCTGTCTTTCGGGAGATATGACAAATCTTCCGTTTCCACCAGCTCCCTCCAGACATCGCTATAGATAAGCATCAACCCGGTCAAGTCTTTCGTAAGAGTTTCAATTTTCCCCAAGGGGGCAAAGACTTGGCGTTCAGGCAACAAGTCTTGTGAAGTTTTCATCGCTCTTTCCCTAAGACTAGCTTTTTTTAGCATATCCGTCAATATACTGTCCTCGATGTCGAGCTCGTTGGCCAATTTTTTCAACCAGTGATTCTTCTCAATATCGTTTGCCAGGCAACCGATCATATCCAGCAATTCCTCCGTGATTATTTTCTTATCCTCCACTTTCTCCTTGTCATATTTCGCGAAGATGCTGTCGAAAAAATATTCCATCGCCGGCTTGGCCTGCTCCACCGCCTCGCGCAAGACCTCCGGACTGTTCTTGGCCAAATCGGCCGCATCCTTTTCTCCGGGCAACCGCACCACCCGTACGCTGGTTTCTTTTTCAAAACACAGCTTGATGCTTTTTTTCGTCGCCAACTCTCCGGCATTATCCATATCGAAACACATCCGGATATTATCCGTGTACCGCTTGATGATGGCGAGGTGCTCCTGCGTCAGCGCGGTGCCCGACACCGCGACGGTATTTTTCAATCCGGCCTGATGCGCCGCAATCACATCCATATTGCCCTCCACCAAAAGCACGTCGCCGAACTGCCTGATTTCGCCCTTGGCCCGGTTGATACCGTAGAGGATCCTGCTTTTATGATAAACTTCGGTTTCCGGAGTGTTTACATATTTGGCCTGCGACTCGTCTCCGCCCGGCGCCACCCGCGCGCTATAACCCACGACCTTGCCATTGGTATCCATAATCGGAAACATTATCCGGTCGCGGAAACGGTCGTAATATTTATCCGCTTGATTTTTCTGGCTTTCTACCAGCAAGCCGGTTCTGGCGATTTCATCCGGCGCAAAACCGTGCTTGACCAAAAAATTCAAAGTGTTCTTCCAGCCATCCGGCGCATAGCCCAAGCGGAAGTCCCTGATCGACTGGTCGTTTATGCCCCGCTCGCGCAAATATTCCAGGATTTTTTTACCCCCCGCGGTTTGCAATAAATGGGCCTGGTAGAATTTCGTAGCCATCTCCAGGATATCCGAAGTTTTGTTTTTTTGCTCGGTCCGCCTTGGATCTGTTTTTTTCAGCTCGATCCCGGCTTTTTCCGCCAAGAGCTTCAAAGCCTCCCGGAATTCCAAGCCCTCCATTTCCATCACGAATCCGAAAATGTCCCCGCCTTTCTGGCACCCGAAACAATGCCAGATCTGCTTATCCTCGCTGACCATAAAAGACGGGCTTTTTTCATTATGAAAAGGGCATCTGGCGCGATAGTTGGCGCCTGCCCTTTCCAGCCGGATATATTCACCCAGCACGTCCACAATATTCAATTTGGCTTTGATTTCCTCTAAATCCGTCCCCATAGTATGTATATACTATATTACTACACGGAATAAGGCAAAAAGTATCAAAATTACACTAAAAACCCCTTCAACAGAACGAAAAATTCGCTTTTACTGCTTTTCCTTGGGTATATATGCCCCATTGAGGAACTGATTTTTAGCAAATCAAGGGCGGAAGGAGAGGGATTTGAACCCTCGAAGCCCGTTAAGACTTACCGCCTTTCCAAGGCGGCGCACTCGACCACTATGCGATCCTTCCAATTTTTCAATAACCCGATCATCATCCAGACAAAAGGAGGCCGGTCCAGCCTCATTCCAATCCTAGCAAGTAACTAGGATTTATTCAACTATGCGGATGCCCGTCAAGGCCACGTCTTTCCGTCCCGGAATCTTGCCCAAAATGACCACGACTTTATCCCCGAATTGCAGACGTCCGGCTTTCTTGCTCAGCTCGATCACTTCATTGATCATATCCTCCCTGTCATTTAAATTGCATTCGAAGAGATACGATCTTGCCCCCCACACAATTGACATCTGGCTGTATGTTTTCGGATTACAAGTCGCAACCAGGATCATCTGCTCCGGACGATGGTGCGCCATCATCCTGGCAGAAGTGCCAGCATCACTGAAAAGCACGATAGCTTTGGCTCCTGAAGTCACCGCCAGATCATGCGCGCTGTTTATGACTGAATCGTAATCATTATAAACGATATTGTCATATTTCATATTCATATCATCAAAAGGGGAATCTTCCGTATCTTGGATAATCTGCGTCATCGTTTCCACCGCTTCGACCGGATATTTTCCGTTCGCGCTTTCACCGGACAACATCACTGCGTCAGTGTGGTCGATGACCGCGTTGGAAACATCGGAAACTTCCGCCCTGGTCGGAATCGGATTATTAATCATAGAATCAAGCATTTGGGTCGCCACAATCACCGGTTTGGCCGAACGCAGACATTTGGCGATGATTTCTTTCTGATAGATCACCACTTTGCTCTCCGCCAATTCGATGCCGAGATCGCCCCGCGCCACCATCACGATGTCCGCCGCTTCGATTATCTCGTCGATATTGTCGATCGCCTCTTTCCTTTCGACCTTGACCACTATTTGCGGCAGACTATCCTTGCGTCCCAGGATCCTTTTTATATTTTCACGGGTTTCGATCACTTCCTGCGCGTTGCTCACAAATGACAACGCCACGAAATCAACTTCGTTTTTCAAAGCGAATTCCAAATCCTTCCTGTCTTTTTCCGTCACCGCGCCGAAAGCCAACTTGGTGTCCGGCACGTTTATCCCCTTGCGCGGTTTGATCATGCCTCCGTTTTTCACTTCCGCCCGGACCGAATCTTCCAGTTTTTCCACGACTTGCAAGCGCATCACGCCGTCTTCCACCAAAATACGCTCACCGACTTGCAACGCCGAAGCCACCCCGTCCGAATCAATGATCAATTCCTTTCCGCCCGCCGAAGCGGTTTTTTTATCGCTTACCGAGATGATTTCACCCTTTTCGATCTCGAAAGGCTCGGTATTGCCGACGCGGATCCGCGGACCTTGCAGGTCAGCCAAAATTCCCAAAGGCCTCTTGATTTCCTCCCGGACCTCTTTGGCCTTGTCGATTATCAGCTGGTGCGATTCGTGGGTGCCGTGGGAAAAATTCAGACGGAAAACGTTCACGCCCGCTTCCACGATTTTTTTCATATTTTCTTTGCTATCCGAAGCCGGACCGACGGTGGCCACTATTCTCGTTTTTTTCATAGATGGTTATTTATCTTTTAACAATCTATATAATCGCATAAAAAAATAAAACAAGCAACTTGGAAGATGCTTGTTTTATTTTTCCATATTCCGGGTTATTTGATCAAAGAAAATCCACCGATCAGCGGCAAAGCTTTCATTTCTCCCTTGACTGCGTTGATGATTCCCATAATAGCGATGACGATCAATGCTATCGATCCCAGCGGCAAAATTATGAACCACCCGAGGAACGGAATGATTGTCCCGACGATATTGACGGCGATAGCCGCCAAAAGCAGATTCAACTGCTGATTGGCGTGAAATTTCGCAAATGGACTGTTTTTAGCATCAGACAGCAACGGCACGAAAAACAAGATGGGGATGATGTATCCGATGATGGCCATCGCCTTGTTGGACTCCACATCCTTATTTTCAGCTTTCTTTTCAACGATTGGTTCCACGTTTTTTTGTTCTTCCATATTACACCTGCCTTTCTAGCTTGTCCCGCGATCCCGTTTCGGGATTTCACGGGGCTTATTTTTATACCTATTTCCTGTCTGAATCATAGCATATATCCGCCCCGGTGGCTACTATTACAACCGCGGAGGCCGCCTATTCCAAACCGCTCTCGGAAATCTCCCGCAAGATTTCTTCCGGAATCGGATTATGTTCCGGACTCACGCCTGGATAACGCCACGCACTGATAATCTTTTTCTTAGTCGGATTTAATAAATTTTGTAGATTTTGAAATTTTGAATTTAGCGCTTGTTCGGGATTTGTAATTTTGGATTTAGAATTTCCCGTCTTGCGGGTTTGATACATCGCCCAGATTTCCGTCTTCCAAACCGGCTTGCCTTTCGCATCTAATTTCGGGGAAACCGGCTGCATCACCGCGATCGTGTTTTTCACGATGCCCTCCTCTTTGCGCTGGGGCCGTTTGATGATGCCCAAAACTTTTTGCTCGCTCAAGCCATAGAACTTCATCTTCTCGATCGAATGAAGCGTCCATTGGTATCTTTCATTGTTTTTCGGAAGTTTGAATCGCATCATACCGGGAAACAGACTAATCATTTATATCCTCCATAACGGCATCCGAATCTCCCTCGAAAACGGACTTGCCTTCCTTGTCGTGAGTCATCCCGACAAACCCGACCCGCTCGGCTTCTTTTCGCCAGTGCGCCTTCGCACCGTCTATCATTTTTTTGTTTTCCGAAACCACCCTTCTTGCTTCCGTCAAAAAAACCTCCATTTCTTCCGCAGACAATTTGTCCGCCCTATCCGCTCCGATCAGGCGGCTCACGAACCGCAACCGGTTCCGATCCATCTCTTCCGGATCCAATTCCTTGCTCCTGATTTTTTTCAATACCAATGAGCCGAATTCCTGGGCGTTGCCGAAATAGCCGCCAAGAACGTAGCGGCCAGCATCAGGAAGCTGGTTTTTTTCCAAATTATTTTTCATACTTCGTTAGCAATTTGATTCCGTAAAATTCCACTCCATACCCTGACAGAAGACAGCTGACCCGCCCGGAGATCTTTGAGAAACTATTTGATATCCGCCCCCCGTAAAGCCGCGACCCGCTCCTCTATCGGCGGATGGGTCATAAAAAACGAGGATACTTTTTTGCCTTTGAAAGGATTGGTGATATAGAGGTGCGCCGTGGCGCGATTAGCGGCTTCGAGCGGTTCTTGGTCGGCGGAAATTTTTTCCAACGCGCGCGCCAAGCCTTCCGGATGGCGCGTCAGAAGGACCGCGGAAGCATCAGCCAAAAATTCCCTTTTCCGGGAAATCGCCATCTGCATCAGGACGGCCGCGATCGGCGCCAGGATGGAAAGCACGATGGCCAGGATAAAAAGGATAAGCTGCAGTTGTCCGCCGCCTTCGTTGTTGTCACGACTGCGGCCGCCGCCCCAAAACGTCCAGCTACGGAACCAGTCGGCCAACAACGTGACAAAGCCTACTAGCACGACCACGACTGTCGAAAGCAGGATATCCCGATTGCCGATATGCGACAATTCATGGGCGATGACGCCTTCCAACACGGCTTTTTCCAGTTTCGCGATGATGCCGGTCGTCAGACAGATTACTCCGTGCTCCGGATCGCGCCCCGTCGCGAAAGCGTTGGGCGCGCTGTCTTGGATGATGTATATTTTCGGCACCGGCAGACCGGCGGTGATGCACAGGTTCTCGACCAAATGGTAGATCTCGCGGGCATTGTCGTGCGTCACTTCCTTGGCGCTGCTCATCGCCAAGACGATCTTGTCGCTCCACCAATAGGAAACGAAACTCATCCCGATGGAAAAAGCCACCGCGATATAGAGAATCAGACTGTTGCGCATCGCCCCCGCGAAAACATAGCCCACGCCCATCACGAAAACCAAAAAACCGGTGATATATAACCAGGTCAGGCGCGTGTTTTTATCCGCTTGCGTATAAATCGTCATAACGTTCTATTTGTTCTAAATGTTATAATCGTCCTAGATAATTATAAATGATCAGTTGTTTTTTGTTAAAAATTTATCCAAAGAAATCGATTTAAAATACAATTCCTGGATTAATTTTTTAAATTTTTCATATTCAATATCATTTATGTACTTTTGATTTAAGGATATTTCCAAACAGGTCATCGTTTCCATCAACGACCCCAACGCGATTCTCACAAAAGACGCGAAATCCTTTTTTGTTCTTTTAGCGCTGCCTTCGGCAATATTCAGGGGGATAGAAACAGCGGCTCTCCTGATTTGAGATACTAAAGAAAATTTCTCTTCAGGGGGAAGTTTTTTTGTGACTATATAAATCTCATTAACAAGCTCCATCCCTAACTTCCAAACATCCAACCTATAGAAACCAAACTCGACCTTGCCCATAAATAATTTAGAACATTTGAACGATTAAGACAACTAGAACGACACTTGTACATTCTCCTTTTCTGCTTCACCAGCCTCAAAAAATTCCCGTTTAGTGAAATGCAACATCCCAGCAATCAGATTGTTCGGGAAAACTTCGATTTTAATGTTGAAATCCCGCGCATTGCCGTTGTAAAAACGGCGTGAAGCCTGGATTTTGTCTTCAGTATCCGTCAGTTCCCGTTGCAATTCCAAAAAGTTTTGATTGGCTTTCAAATCAGGATAGGCTTCCGAAACGGCAAACAAGCTTTTCAAGGTTCCCGTCAACATATTTTCAGCCTCTGCTTTTTCCTGGGTTGATCCAGCATTCATCGCCATGGTACGCGCGGCAGTCACTTTTTCAAATACTTCTTTCTCGTGCGCCGCGTAGCCTTTGACCGTATTGATCAAGTTCGGAATCAGGTCATAACGCCGTTTCAGTTGCACGTCGATGTCGCTCCAAGCCTCGTCCACCCGGTTTTTCAGCTTGATCAGACCGTTATAAACCGCGACCACCCACAAGGCGGCCACCGCCAGGATAATTAACAATATCAATCCGCTTCCCATAATAATTTCACTTAAGTAATTAATATCCGTATTTTAGAATTTTTCGAGGTAAAATAAAAGTGGCGCCAAGAGAAAATTCTCCCAACGCCACCTTTGACCCGAAATGGCAGTTTTTAAAAGTCAGCATCATTGACGCCGGGAACCACCTGCACGATTCTGCCGGTTGGTTTCCCGCAGCTATCCAACACCGCTGTCGGATAACTTTGTACCTTATTCCTTCCATTTTCTTCGTGCTGATCATGACTCTGCACGCCAGCATCACTTTTTTTACTGCAAGCTTCTTGACCGGACATAATATCTCCTCTCTTTAGTTTTGGCACATTGTGCCATTGATTTGACAAAAAACCGAAATAAAAAGCGGCCTTCTTCCGAGGCCGTTTTCTTGTGATTTTTGACTATTTCCTAAAATCCACAAAGAAACGACCTCTGACTAAAGCCGTAAAAATAAAACCAAAAATTTCTTTGTGACATATTTAACATACAAATAATATATATCTTCTCCACAAATTAGTCAATAGCATGGAAAAATAATAACAAATTATGCTATAATTTAGACAGTTAATATCCTAATACATATATTATGGGAAATCTATCCGCCTATTATGTCGTCCTGATTCCGCTCATCGTCCTGGTGCTGGTCAGAATCCTGAAGTTCGTCATTTTCTATTTCCGGCATAACCGGGATTTCAAATATACCCTGAGTCACGGAATGACCTACGGCCATATGCCCAGCGTCCATTCCGCCTTGATGGCCTCCCTGGTGACCTCGGTCGGCTATTTCGAGGGCCTCGCTTCCGGAGCCTTCGCCATCGCGATTACTCTGGCTATTCTGATCATCGACGACGCCACCCGGCTGCGCGTCTATATGGGCGAGCACAGCCGCTACATCAATATGATCGTCCATAAAATCGGAGCGGCCGAAGCGGACTATCCGCGCCTCAAGGAACGGATGGGCCACAAACCGTCCGAAGCCCTGGCCGGCGGCATCCTCGGCTTCGCTCTGACCGTTTTCCTCATCGCCGCCCTTTAGTTCCGAAACGGCCCACAAAAAAATCCCTGCGCGGGATTTTTTTATTTGCCTGACAATATCCAAAGCCTTTTAAACATCTCGCGCATATTGCCGGCCAGGGCGGCATCGTATATTTCCACCAAATAGAAAGGATGCTGCCGCGTATTTATCATTATCAAATAGTCCCCGGCCACCCAAATACTGGTAGTGAAATTCAAACCATCCATAAAACGCACGCTTCTTTTGCGCTTAAAATATTTTTTGTTTTGTTTTTTTTCTATTTCAGACTCGTTGGTGAAGATTTGCCCGTAGAAATTCTTAGCATACGACGTTTCCCATGAAGCGTCTATCCATTTTTCATAATTCTCAACGAAACTGTGGTCTTGGAATCCCCACCAGATCCCGCCCGATCCAACTACTGCTTTTGACCATTTGACCAGATTGTCGAAAAGAAATTTTTCCAGACCGTCTTCTTCGATAAAAATGATTTTTGGCACGGGATATAGTTTTTCCGCCGTAATCAAATTCAATTCACCAATGGCTTTTTTTATCAAAACCTCCTTGTCTTTAATTTCCCGGCGCATCCGCTCCAAAATTTTTTCCAAAGTGCCGGGCGGTAAAGGGGCGTAATGTAATGACTTAGAACTGATATCTTCAGCTATGATACCCTTGGACAACAAGCTTCCCGCAACGCTATATAAAGTCGCCCGGTTAAGTTGCGTGATTTTTGCCAAAACGGACGGTTTTACCTTGCCGCTCTTAAACAAAGCCAAATAGACTTTGATTTCCTTGTCGTTCAATCCCAGATTTTTCAAAATTTGTCGGATAGCCATATGTGCCATTATACGCTGTTGTCGGAATATTGTCAACAATTGTCCGACAAATGTTGACATTATCTTTATTTCAAGCTACACTGCTTTGTTGTGATGGAATCAGCTATCACAATGACAGTCCTTTAACATTTATATGGAAGAGGTTCGAAATCCTATGAAAAACTTGCCAACGCCGAAAATCTACGAACAAGAATACACGTACATGCCTTGGGGCATCCTAATAAGCGCCGTCCTGGACATAATCAAAGCCAGGGCACCATTAGGCGGCGGTGTCATTGACTTGATGTGCGGCACAGGATACCTGCTGGGCGAAATTAAAAAAAGCAGGAGTGATTTGATTTTGGAAGGTATCGACAAGGATAATGGATTTATCCATTACGCGCAAAAGAAACATCCCACTATTCCATTCCGGATCGCGAATGTCCTGTCATGGAGTCCGGCTGGAAAATACGATTTGGTTTTGTGCACCGGAGCGCTGCACCATTTGCCCTATGCGGACCAAATCCCCTTTCTGGAAAAGATCCCCGCATGCCTGACTCGAGACGGATTCGCGATTCTTGCCGACACATATATCGATGATTATTCCAGCGGACAAGAAAGGAAGCAGGCCGCGGCTAAATTAGGCTGCGAATACCTATTGGCGACAATTGAAAATGATGCTCCCAAAAAAATCACGCAAGCGGCTGTCGACATTCTTTGCAATGACGTAATGGGTTTTGAATTTAAAACATCAATTGAAAAAATGCGACCTGCTTTCAAGAGACTATTTTCCAAAGTCGAGATAAAAAAAACATGGCCGAAATCCGCCACTGCCTATGGGGACTATTATTGCATATGTCGCAATTAACCGGAAAGAAAAAAGATTTAAAAAATAACCTACGCGCAAAACCTTAACCGTTAAAACACTTCTTCAAGGAGATTAGTTATGGAAAAAATAAGTCCGCTGCATTTGCTGGTTATCATCCTTTGCCTCATCATCTCTTCTGATGCATTAGCAGCCGATATCAGCGGCAGCATTGAATACCGTGACACCGTTACCGATGGAAAATCCGGTCAAAAACTGGAATTCTATGGATCCAGCATAGCCGCAGGCAAAAACGTGGGTATTTCCGGACTTGCCAGCATCGGAGAGACTTATGCTGAGGCCTATATCGGACCGATCTGGACCCCCGCGTCTTGGATTTCGCTTGAAGCCGGGATGGGATTCCAACAAATTGAGAGCGGATCGCCCTTAAGATATGCCATTGCTGGCTGGATTGGGAATGGTATCGGCTCTCTGTATTATATCAGGGAGATGGGCGCCGCCAATGAAGATTGGTGGGAGAAATTCAGAGCGCTTGCCAATATCGGCAAATTAGCCAAGCTTGGCACAGTCTATGAAAAGGGTTGTGGCTGGGGTCCAATAATAGAAATTTCTCTTCCATCCTCCCGATTCAAATTTAGAACGGCATGGTATCCCGAACCGAACATAACTCAAATCGGCTTACTTCTCTGCTTCTAAAAATCTTGATCCACAAACAAAGGCGGCGCCCAATGGCACCGCCTCTTTTTTTATGCTCTCAGACAAGCCGTTTTTAATTACTCCGGGGTCACACTACAAACTTCCTATAATTTTTCCTATTTACCAACTCCGCTTTGATTTACAAATACATATCCAGTTTTTGACCAAATTATTATTGAATTAGGTGAATCAACTCACTTAAATACAAACAATTTTGGTGAATGAGTCAATATCCAACCCTGATTAATCCTGTTTCCATTTTGGATACAAAAAAGCAGACGCTTTCGCATCCGTTTTTTGGGTATAGTTCAATAGGATTTTTATTCTCATTTTATTTTTGTAAGCTAATTTGATACAAGCCTTTTATTTCCCTCCTTATCTGCTCAGCCCGCTTTTTATCCCTTGAAACAGCCAGTACCGCCTTCCCCGGCTCTTGAAATAAGCCGCTGATCTTATCGGCGTTAAATTCACCGATGGATCGGGTTTCCTCATAAATCTTTTCAACCAATTCAAAAACATACTTCGGAAGCCGGGCTTCAAAAATAAAATCCCCGACTAGCGTCACCCACAGATTTTTTTCCAGTGGCTTTTCTTTGCCTTTGTTATAGCCATCAAAATCAAAAATAAACTGATGGTAATTTTCTTTTTCAATCAGTTTGGCCGGCAGATGATTGAGAAACGTGTCTGAACCGCTAGCCATAAACCACTCCATCTTGGATGATTCAAAATATTGCAGATTGGTGCTTTCGCTTTCCGTGCGTGAAATATGAAAAACCGAAAAGTAGTTGCGACTATAGGCGTTTTTATCCGGATGCCCATTAGCCGCATAAAATTGCCGGACCAAATTAAGGCCGTGCGACCACAGATTGTCCATCGCAATGACATTTTCAAATTCAAACACCCTCCGCTCCCCTTCTTCTAATAAAATATTGGCTGCGGTCAGGCTATTCGCCGCATACGTCCGTTCGATATTTTTCGAAAATTCCATCACCTTGTTTATCCAGAAAGAATCCAAAGAAATCAGTTGCCCGTCCTTAAGCAATACCCGGTCATCTAACATCTTTCGAATGACTTTATAAAAACCCTGGATCGTCATCTTCCGAGGGTATTTTTGAGAAAAGTGCTCAAAAATCTCTTTTGAGCTTAGTTTGGCCTTTTTTGAAAGGATATCCAGAATAAGGCTTTCCGGGGCATTTATTTTTAAACGGGAGTCATAAATCATTCTGTTTTATTAAACAAACAGTTTATTATATTAAAATTATAGCTTAATTGTTTACAAAAGTCAAGAAATCTTATACACTGCATTGTTAAGATGGTAACGCAAGAAAAAATATTATGCCTAAACCATATACAAGCAACCGGGTAAGGAAAATTTACGATTCTGGAATTTTTGACCAGATGATCGGCTCTAATAAAGAAAAGGGTGCGCCCCCGACAATTTTACAAAAGTTTTTTACCGGCGACATTGATTTTATTAAAAACAAACTGACTAGAAATCAAAATATTCTCGAAGTCGGATGCGGGTTCGGAAGATTGCTATACCCCCTATCTACTGTTTCAAAAAATGTCACTGGCATCGATTTTAGCAAAAACCAAATACAAAAGACTGCGAACAACACCAAGCAATCAAAAAACATAACTGTCAGGTTAATGCGTGCAGAAAAAATGAATTTTAAAAATAATTGTTTTGACCAATCTATATGCCTTAATAATTCCCTAGGAAATATGCCAGGAATTGAAAAACAAGTCATCCAAGAAATGAAAAGGATCACCAAGGCTGGCGGCAAAATCATAGTGCGGGTTTTTGCGGATAACACAAAGGTGCGGAAAGCCCAACATCAAAACTACCGTCGCCTAAATTTCACCGGCATTCGTGACTTCAAACAGGCAGTTACCACACAGGAAGGATTCTATTCGCGCCGCTTTACCCGAAAAAATTTGCAAGACATCTTCCATAATTGCAACCTCAAGCCGAAAATCATTAAAGATGGCGAAGCTGGATATATCGCCGAGGCTACTAAAAAATAATTATTTTAATTCATTAATTAAATCGTATGAAAATAGAAATTCCTGACAACAACGACCCGAGCTTAATCAAGGTCGTGCAAAGATTGATAAAAATACCTTCCCGACACGCCATCACGGAGATTTATGGCAAGCCGACAACCAATGCGCATATGGGATCTGGACGAACTAATATCTTCTATGATGGCTTAGACCGCAAAAATATGATTGAACGTGTTGATTCTTTTAAAAACATGGGCATTAGCTACAACTACACGCTCAATGGCATCGTACCTCGTGGTCGAATCCCGGAAAATCGAAAAAAAATCATCGAGGAACTCCAATGGCTGGAAAAATCACCCATCAGAAAAATTACGGTGGCCAATTATGAACTCGCCCGGTTAGCCGAAAAATATTGCCCGAGTGTCGATGTTGTAGTTTCATTTTTCACGGAAGTCGATAGCAAGGAAAAAGTCCGCCAGTGGGCCAAACTTTCCAATGTCAAAACCATCATTACAGCCGCTTCGACTTTTCGCAACTTATCTCTTTTAAAAGAGTTGGTAGCCACCGGCAAAGAGCATGGAGTTGGCATCGGAGTGATCGCCAACTTAGGATGCATGGCTGATTGCGCCAGGAAAGAAGAGCACGCCATCGTCAAAGATATGGCCTCGATCAATTCTTCAACCTTGCGTTATGGCGCTTGTACTTTCTATTGTATGCGCTATCTTTTGGAAAATCCGGAAAAGTTTTTGCAACTGCCTCTCATCCGACCGGAAGATTTGGCTGCGTATGACGCTATCGGAATCGCCATAGTAAAATTGGTCGATCGCAGCCAGACAGCCAGATGGATTGAAAAAGTCGTGAGTTATTATTTAAAAGGCTCATTCAAGGGAAATATCCTTGACCTGACTTGCACCTATACTCGCTTCAATTTAAAAAAACATTCCACTCAACAAGTTGCAAAAATCAATATGATTCGAAAAATGAAAGAGCAGAACACCAGAGCAACGGGGGTCTTGGGTTATCGCGAAATGTTACCAGAACTCCTCAATGTCAGCATCGATCATAGTTACAATCTCTTGGGTTGTAGTAATAAATGTGACAGCTGTTCCGGATGCAAAAAAACATCAGCTGTAAAATATGACCCTGAGCGAAGGAGGCTAGTTTTAAAACAATTAGGCAAACTTGAAAAGGATTACTTATTCGCTTAGAATATTCGGGATAAAAAAATACTAACCCTATGGTTAGTATTTTTTATCCCATCTTTTCCAACTCCTCCAAAATCACCTGCCGGTCGTTCCACGGGATTTTTTCATCCCCCACTATCATCGATTCTTCCGCTCCCATGCCGGTGACGGCGATAATATCCTCGGATTTGGCTATTTCCAAAGCCTTTCTGATCGCTTCCCTTCTGCCCGTTATTCTCCAGCAATTTTCACCTTCTATTTTTTTGTTTGGATCTTGATTCGAAACCTCGTCTGCCATCCGCTGCCCGATAACGCCATAAAATATTTCATTTATTATCTGGACTGGATTTTCATGATAGGGCTCGTCATCGGTGACGATCACGAAATCGGCATATTTGGAAACCACCTCCCCCATGATCGGCCGTTTGCCGCGATCCCGCTCGCCGCAGGAACCGAAGACCGCGATGACGCGCGCCTGCGGCTTCTTTATCCTTACCAGCAACGAATACAATTTTTCCAAAGCGATCGGCGTCAAAGCGAAATCCACCAGGATTTTCAGCCCTTTTTCGTTCGGCACATACTCCATCCGCCCCGGCACGCCGGTGATTTTCTCCAAGGCCCTGGCGCAAGTCGCCAGATCGATATTTTCCGAAACCCCGACACTGATAGCCGCCAGCGCGTTTTCAATATTGAAATCCCCGATCAAATTTAAAATAAACTTTTGATTACCGACTGAAAAAGCTGATTTATCAATTCCTAATTCAATATTTTGAGCAATGACGGTTTTGAATTTTTGATTTTGAATTTTGCATTTATTTGAAATTTGTAATTTTGGATTTTGGATTTTCAAACTATATCCAAAAACATTCCCGGCATTGCAACCAAGATATTCTTCCGGCCTCTCCATATCCAGATTCACCACCGCTACTTGGACTTTTTTAAAAAGCTTCGCCTTGGCTTGGCGGTATTTTTCCATCGTCTGGTGGTAGTCCAGATGCTCGCGCGTCACATTGGTGATGACGGCCGTCTTATAATCCACGCCCCACACCCGATGCTGATCCAAAGAATGGGAGGATGTTTCTAAAACCAAATATTCACAACCCGCGTCCACGGCGCGCCTGGCGAATTTTTGCACGGCAAAAGCCGACAAGGTCGTGAAATGGGAAAGATTTTTTTCTTCTTCGCCATTGATCCGAAAATTGATCGTGGAAGCCATCGCCACTTTTTTGCCAGCTTCTTCCAAAATTCTCGCCACCATCTGCACTGTCGTGGTTTTTCCATCTGTTCCAGTGATGCCGATGACTTTCAATTTGCTGGTCGGAAAGCCAAACCAAAAATTCGCCAGGACAGATTGGAGCAAATGATAGATATTTTTGATTTTTTGCGGGATAAATTTTTTCATAGGGGAAAACTTAGAAAAAACTCTTTATCTTCCGGATCAATCCATAGGCCTTGTACCTGAAAGGATCCAGAATAATATCATAATTGCCGGGGAATTCACTGATCTTAGTCGCCGGTGAAAAACCGAGTTTAAACCGGGTGATGCCCGCCCAATTATTGTCCTCCGCTTGCGTTTTTACTCCGCCGAAATCATAACCGACCGCGCCGGCCTTTTTCGCATCCTGGATTTGCCTCCATTGCAACAGATAGGGCGCCATCACGTTGCGGAACCGGTCGTCGGAAGCTCCATGCAGATACGTGACGGTGTTTCCGAAAAATATGACTATGTTGGCGGCTATTACCTCCCCTTCGAATTCCGCGCAATACAGCTTTATGTTTTCACCCGGAATGACTTCCAGCATTTTCTGATAATAAGCCCGCGGGTGCGGCCTGATTCCTTGTCGTTTGCTCGTGATTTCTACCAAATCGCAAAACCGGTCCATGCATTCTTTTCCGCTGGAAACGAAAACCTTGACGCCTTTCTTTTCAGCCACCTTGATATTATAGCGCGTCTTGGGCTTCATCGCCGCCAGCAGATCCGTCTCACTCTTGGTGCAATCGATGATGAAAAGCTCCCTCGGCTGCATCTCGTGCGGCGCTTTTACGATCGGCCAATCCACATTTTTCCGGGTCAGCTCAAGGACCTCCTGCGAGGCCGGCTCAATCCGTATCCAGCCGGCGCCGTTATCCCTGGCCAAACTGATCAGATTATCGAAATAATTCTTGACATTCTTATCTTTGATTTTGAATATGTTCCCGCGCGGGATATAAAAATATTTACCGACGACAGGAAGCTTGTGTTCGAAAATATTATTCCAAAATGTCTCGCCTTTGATATTCAAATTTTTCCTGCCGACCGCCGATTGGAAATTCCGCCACCAATCCGATTGCAAAAATCCTCCATCCGGAGAATTCTTAATTATGAAACTGATTTTGCCATCCTGCATAATATGGTTGGTTTTTAGGGATTTAGTCATTTTTTACCCAAACTCCTCAATGCCGAGCCGATCCTTTGGCCGATATCCGTAATATCCTTCGGCACCAATTTCAAGGCGTCGCGCGCCTCGGTCACGGAATACCCCATCGAAAGCAAAGCTTCGATCGCATCCGAATCGGAAACCGCCTCTTCTTTTTCCCCGACCGCCAGGTCAGCCACTTTGTTCCTGAGCTCTAAAATGACCCGCTCGGCGGTTTTCTTGCCCACTCCCGACACCTTGGTCAGAATGGATGAATCCTCATTCAGAATGGCCGTTTTGATAGTTTTAGGCGTAGCGATGGAAAGGATGCCCAAGCCGGCCTTAGGCCCGATACCTGAGATGGAAATCAAAAGTTCGAACAGCTCCAATTCCTCCAAAGTCAGGAAGCCATATAGATCCAGCGCGTCTTCCCGGACGGACGTATGCACGAAAAAATCGACCTGTTCCATCCCGGCGACCTTGCCCAGCGCATAGCTCGTCAAATGGACCTTATAGCCTACGCCGTTGACATCCACCACTACGAACCGGTCTTTACTGTATTCTATTTTACCTTTGATCTTAGCTATCATACGTATGTTGCCATTCTAACATCTCCGCGCGGTTTTTCCAACAAATCCTTGCATAAATTCCCAGACTGTGCTAAAAATACTAGGTAACTAAAAGGAATTAACTTAAGCAAACAATATGCCAATCAAAGCATCAGCCAAGAAATACATGCGCGTCACCGATAGGAAGACCGAGATAAACAAGCGGATCAAAGGCCTTTTCCGGAGCGCCATCAAGAAAGCCACCGAAGCCATAACTAAAAACGACGTCAAGACAGCCCAAGAATGGGCCAAGAAAGCTTTCCAATCGCTTGATAAAGCCGCTAAAAAAGCAGTCATCAGCAAGAACACGGCCGCCCGCAAGAAATCCCGGCTCAACAAGAAAGACAAAGCCATCGCAATCAAGAAATAATCTTCACAAACTTCAAAAACACCGAAAGGTGTTTTTTGTTTGTTTAAAACATATTCCGCACCTTGGCGTAGTGCGTTTCCCCGCCTACCGGCCGGCAGGTAAATTTCAGCGCATGAGCGTTAAAAAATTACCTACTAACAATCTTTTTTAGCCTTTTCGGGAATTTTAGCGAGTAAGCTGAGAATTTAGACAGCACAAGCCCGGTGCCGGCAGTTTTTTTGGTTACTTTCTTTTGCTGCCAAAAGAAAGTAACGCATTGCAATTACAATTCCACAATAAACTTATCCAGCGCCACCCGGATATCGATTCGGCCGGTTTTGATTTGGGTATCCAAATCGCTTAATTTCTGATAAATTTCCTTGAGCTTCGCCATAGGAAAATTCCGCACTTGGCTCAGGCTTTTTTTCACCACGAAAGGATGCAAACCACTGGCCTGGGCGATCGCATAATCATTGCCGTGATATTGCCCGTCCAGATCGGCCACTTTCAAAATAATCCTGAATTGGTAGACATACATCGAAAAAACATAGAAAGGATCGTCGCCTTTTTTAAGATGCTCCTGCACCA
>JAUXSI010000009.1 GCA_030679985.1 Candidatus Moraniibacteriota bacterium
GGAGAGTAAAGAAGCCTGAATTTTTCAGGCAGCCTAGTCTCTTGATTAGGCACGTGTTCAAAGTTCGAAGAGCAAAATTAGTTCAATATTTGCTCCTTCGATAGAGTCTGGCTTTTGTGAAGATAGATTCTTAGAAGAAAAAAACCTTGCCGAATTCGTCATTTAATGCAAGAATGATGGGTTCAGCAGGAGAACATTAAAAAAATTATGCGTGAATGCCCGCGCTAACATCCATCAAAAAAGGAGTGTAGAATGAATATTGTCACGCTGTTTGACGATGGTAGGAACGACAGGGCCGTATTTATCGGCCTCAGGAACAGCCGGAAAATTTTCCCGGGCGAGGTTAATATCATAATTATCCTTCCCAAAAAAATGTGCGTATTAAAAAAGTACCCCGGGCTATTGGCAGAAGTTGCCAAAGGAGTGATTAATAACCTTCCCGGCCAACCGGCGGCAGGCGTGACCACTATCCGGAGCATCAAAGGCCATTCGGCCAATGTAAGCCACGGAAATGAAGAAGGAAAATACAACGCCACGGTCAATTTTTCCGCTAAAATTTCTGCATTTTTCGAATTTTAGCCCGTGGCAAAAAATACGCCCACATCCGGGAATCGCCTGACAACATCAGCGCGATTCCCGCTTCTTCCAAAATTATTATTTTTGAAATAGTGGTTTTGGATGGAAGTTTTAAAAAAATAAGACTCATACATTTGCCACTTAATCAGGAGTGCCCCTAAAGCTAATCTTCTTGAGAACGCCCTTCCCATTCATAAAGCTTAGCTTTTGAAAGGCTGCGAATTTAAACATACTTAAATTATGGCAATCGCAATATATTGAGTACGCTATGATTCAATCGGTTTGAAGAAAAACGAAAGCCGGCACTGTCCCGCCGGGCAAATCCAAATCTCTCTCTTGGATCTGCCAGGTGGAATTGTGCCGGTTTTTTTAGTTGTCATTTCTAAAAATAAAAGTTGGTCTGCGGAAGCGCGGCGGTTTTTCTATTTGATCAAAATCCGTGTCGCATAAATAAAAATCCGGCAGACATAGCTATGTCGCCGGATTCACTCTTCAGTTTTCATTTTCATTTCCTTTTTTGTCATTTTTGACGCTTGCGACGGAAACTACGCCGCTTTCCCCTTGATGAGTCCGGAGAAATTGATTATCGTCCCCAGATCATTAAAATATAACCCGCCGAATTCCTCTTCACTGGAACAATGAGGGCAACCGCGCAACCACAAGATGTGATGGCGATAGCGGTTCTTAGCCAGCCTCCGATAGACCCACTGGCTGCTGCAACATTCGAAGCAGTAGAGCAAGGTCCATTCATTGCCGAGCAGCGCTGTGGCGCACCCATAGCAGACAGGGACGACCATTTCCCGCACCGCGACATCCACCTTTTCGCTCTCCGAGTAGCCGAAGGGCATTATGATATAGTCGCTGGCCGGAAAATCTTCCCGCCGCGTGTCCGGACCATGGCTGAGCTCGCAACATTCATTGCTGAGTTCCGCTAAAAGCTGTAATTTGTTTATCGCATCCATCCTGCACCCTCCATTTCGGTTGTTTGGAATTAGGAAATAACAAAGAACTGATTTTATTTCCGCCGTTTTTGATATCCCCATTCTACATTTGGCCAAAATGTTTTGCAAGTCTTCCTTGCTCCGCTTTTTTGCGCTATACTGGTGGGAATAATCCTATCCCCATTAAATGACGCGCTTTGATAAAAATTCCGGGTTTTGGCCGGTCGCATCCGCCCTGGGCGGCAATCTGCTGGTCACGATCCTCAAGTTCGCGGGCTTTTCCCTTTCCGGCTCCAGCGCGCTTTTTTCCGAAGGCATCCACAGCTTGGCCGATACCAGCAACCAAGCGTTGCTACTGGTCGGCATCAAAAGATCTTCCAAGAAGGCCACCCGGAAATTCTCCTATGGCTATGGTCACGAAAGGTTTTTCTGGGCGCTCATTTCGGCTTGCGGGATTTTCTTTCTGGGCGCCGGCGTGACCATCTACAAAGGCATCAGCGATTTGCGCCAAACCGCCGAGGTGCACATCTCACCTATCATCTTCATCATTCTCATCCTTTCACTTATCATCGAAAGTTTCACTCTCATCATCGCTTTTCGCGCCATCAAAATCAAAAATCAAAGCCTGGCACAATCGCTGCGCCAGGGCGATCCGTCCTCCATCGCCGTCCTCTATGAAGACGGGGTGGCGGTCTTAGGCATCTTCATCGCACTTGCCAGCATCATCCTGACCTATCTGACCGGACAGCGCCATTGGGATGCGGCCGGCTCCGTCTTCATCGGAGTCCTCCTGGCGGTTGTCGCCATCATTCTGATCGCAAAAAATCGGGAGTATTTATTGGAAAAATCCATGCCGGAAGATATGCAGAAACGCATCATCAAAATCCTCGAGGCCGAACCGGCTATTGAAAAAGTCATCGACTTCAAATCTTCCACTTTGGATTTCAGGAAATACCGCATCAAATGCGAAATTGAATTCAATGGTCCGGCGCTTATGCAAGAAGCATACCGCAATGGCGTGCTCAGGGAAGAATATGCCCGCGTAAAGAATGATTATGAGGCATTCCTGCGTTTTTGCGTGGATTACATCGACCGCGTGCCCCGCCTCATCGGCAGCAAAATCGACGCTATCGAAAAAAAGATCCAAAAAAAATTTCCGGAAGTGATCCATGTGGATATCGAAATAAATTAACAATTAAAAAAAACCTTACCGCGACGGTAAGATTTTTTATTTTCCAAAGGTTATTTTTCTCCGGTTCTCGTCCAGCCACTCGAACTTTATCCTGATTGAATTTTCCGGCAATATCCGTGAGATTTTTTCCGGCCATTCCACGATCACGACGTTTTTCGGATCGGCGATTATCTCTTCCCAGCCTAAATCCAGAACATCCCTCTCACCCACCCGATATGCGTCAATATGATATATGTTCCGAATTTTGAATTCTTTTGTTTCTTGTAGATCATATTCTTTCATTATGAGAAAGGTCGGACTCGTGTACGGGCCCTCGGCCCTCAATCTCTGCAAGAGCCCTTGCGTAAAAGTGGTTTTGCCGGCACCTAGGTCCCCCTCCAGGCACAACACCAAAGCTTCCTCGAGGTCCGACATTTTCGGACGCACTAGCGAAACCAAGACTGAACTTTTACGCCCATCCTCAATTTCCATCGCCAGAAATTCGCCCAACCTTTGCGTTTCTTTAAAATTTTCAGTAATGAATTCTTTTCGCATATTCATATATTATCGATAATCCGCCAAAAAAGGAAGGGGATCGTTTTTTCCACTCTTCTTACATTATCATTGTCTTATTTGACACGCGCTTTTCATCCTGTTATCTTGTAATACTGCCTAAAAAAACAACTGCAAGATTATGACCCTATCCCCCCAAGAACAATTCAAACAATTTATAGACAAATCCCAGGATGTGCTGGTTTTGGTTCCGGAAAACCCCAGCGGGGACGCGGTCGGCAGCGCTTGGGCGCTCTATTTTTTCCTGCAAAAAAAAGATGTCCGGGCTACGATCGCCTTTTCCAACCACCTTTCCGCCAAATATGATTTCCTGCCCAAACCGGAGGGGATCCTCACGGAAATTTCCGGCGCCCGCGATTTCGTGCTGTCATTCGACACCGCCTACAACAAGATCCGGGATATCCGCACGGAAAAAACAGCCGACAAATTGAACATCTACCTGACGCCTGAGAAAGGGGCGCTCAATCCACGCGATTTTTCCTTCATTCTGGCTAAGTTCAAATACGACCTGATCGTAGTTATCGACAGTCCGGACCTGGAACGGCTCGGCAAGATATATGAAAATAATCCGGACTTGTTTTTTGAAGTGCCGATCGTCAATATCGACCACCGCAGCGACAATGACAATTTCGGCCAGATCAATCTGGTCGACACCACCGCTTCATCCTGCAGTGAAATCCTGAGCGCCGCCTTCAATGATATGGACGCCAGCCTGATGGACAAGGCTATCGCCGACTGCCTTTTGACCGGCATCATCAGCGCCACGGAAAGCTTCCAGAAAAAAAACACCACTCCTCGGGCCCTGTTGGCCGCCGCCGCCCTGATGGACAAAGGCGCCGACCAGCAAACCATCATCCGCTGGCTATACAAAACCCAACCCTTGCATATCCTGAAGCTCTGGGGGCGCGCTATGTCAAATCTTAATCTGGATGAGCAGACCAAGCTGGTCTGGACGACTATCGGCGTAGAAGATTTCGTACAAAGCCGTTCCAATCCGACCGACATCGCGCTGATCTTGGAGAAATTGCAGGAAAATTACAGCGATGGCAGAATTTTTATGGCCCTTTTCAACGACACGCCGATTTCAACCGTAGCCAATCTGAAATCAGCCGACCAAGATCCACTGAAAAGAATAGGCCACTTTTTCAATGGTGCGCTCAAACGCGACACTCTGGAGATACGGTTGCCTATGGCAAATTTGGCCGAAGCCGGAGAATCGATCGCCAAGAAAATAAAAGAAATCAGCCATTGATTTTTTCCTGGCCCGGACCAGGCAAGAAGCCTGCCGGAACCTACCTTGGAAAATATCTTCGGATAAACTCCCGCGAGGGGAGTTTTTTTATGTCCGCAATTTGTAGGATAGCGCGAAATGAAGTAAAATGAAGTAAAATAAACAAAGTCTGAGTCCGCATCTTTATGATAAAAATATTACGGAGCCGAACATCGGCACCGGGAACCGTCGGGGCTTCCCAAAAAGAAAGCGATACCGCCAAAGTCCTATCCAATTTGCGCCACCAGTCCGAAGAAGAGCAGGCGGCAGCTTTCGCAGCGGCGCTCGGATTGCCGTATCTGGATACCAATCTCGTTCCGATCAGCACCGAAAGCCTCAAATTGCTGTCCGAAGAAGACGCACAGGATTACAACGTCGCCATTATCCAGAAAGTCGGCAAAAAAGCCACGATAGTCTCGCCTGATCCGATACGCTTGAAAACCGTCGAATACTTGAAAAATCTTTCCGAATCCAAAGGCTGGGATACGCAGATTTTCGTAATTTCCCAGTACAATATGGACAAAGTCCTGGAGAAATATAAAAAGATCGTTTTCACCGACATCCTTTCCCAACTAAGCATCAACCTCACCGGGGATGATTTGGAAAAATTTGATGAATATCTGAAAGACCTCATCACCCTGAAGCAAAGAATCAACGAGTTGCCAACCACCCAGGTTCTGAACATCGTTATGGGTGGCGCCTATAAGCTGGGTGCGAGCGATATCCACATCGAACCGCAGGAAAAAGAGTTCCGTCTGCGCTACCGGATCGACGGCGTCTTGCATGATGTGGCTTTTTTGCCGCTGAATATCTTCAAAACCATCATTTCCAGGATAAAAATGATGTCCGGGATGAAAATAAACCTGCGCGACATCGCCCAGGACGGAACTTTCGAAGTCAATATCGAAGCTAAAAAAATCGCTATCCGCGTTTCCATCATTCCGGGCAGTTTCGGAGAAAGCGTGGTTATGCGCCTTCTTGATCCCTCATCCATCCAAGTTGACGTGGAAAGCTTGGGATTGCAAGGCTTGGCTTACGAGGAACTGCAAAAACAGATTTCCGCCCCTAACGGGATGATCCTTACGACCGGCCCGACCGGCTCCGGCAAAACCACCACCCTCTATGCCTTCATCAATAAACTCAACGATCCGGAGACGAAAATCATCACTATCGAAGATCCGATAGAATATGAAGTCACCGGCATCTCCCAGACCCAGATTGAAAAATCCCGCGGCTACACTTTCGCCAACGGTCTGCGCGCCATCGTCAGGCAGGATCCGGACGTCATCCTGGTAGGAGAGATCCGCGACGAAGAAACGGCCGACATCGCCGTCAATTCGGCGCTGACCGGACATCTTGTCCTTTCCACCATCCATACCAACAATGCCATCGGGACCATTCCCCGCCTCATCGAGATGGGCGTGAAACCCTCCCTTATCGTTCCCGCCGTCAACGCGATTATCGGTCAAAGATTGGTGCGTAAATTGTGCGATTGCAAAGAGGAATACGTGCCAGCCAAGGAATCCATCATTTCCATCAAAAAAATATTATCCATCATCTCCCCCAAGGCTAAAGTCGAGGTGCCCAAAGAAATCACCAAGCTCTACCGGCCGAAAGGTTGTCCTAAATGCAACAATCTCGGCTACAAAGGACGCATCGGCATCTTCGAAGTGCTCACCCTCAATGAGGATTTGGAAAGCCTGATCCTCAATCTGTCCGGGGAAACGGAATTGACCGTGGCCGCACTGGAAGCCGGGATGATTACGATGTTGCAGGACGGAATCCTGAAAGCCTTAAGCGGCATAACTTCCATCGACGAAGTGAAGCGTGTCACAGGCGAAGGTGATTTTTTGGAAGGCGTCTATGAAAAGCTGATGTCCCAATCTCTCGGCCGCAATATCTTGGTCGACGAAGAGTCTTTCGCCAAGGCCCAAGAAAACATCACCGATTTCAAGAAGCTCCAAGCCGCCATCTATCTCGCCAAGGTTCCCGATATCAATAAAATCATCTTCGCGGCCGCCTCATTGCTCGGGGTCGGCGACATCCACATCGAACCGGGACAAAACGACGTGAAATTCCGGTTCCGCATCGACGGCATTTTGCAAACCGTCGTGGCCTTGCCGCTTAATGAATATCCGGCCATCCTCGGCGAAATAAAGATCCTGAGCGGCGTCAAATCACAAGTGCGCGAAGGCGTCGTCGACAGCCGTTTTTCAATCCGCTTCGCCGACGAGATCGCCGGCATCAAAGAAAGGTCAGTCGACGTGCGTATTTCCATAATCCTTGGCGGCTACGGAGAAACCGTGGTAATGCGGCTTCTGAGCAAGGCCTCGCAAGAATTGGATATAAACAAACTCGGTATCCGCGAACAGAACAAGAAAAAAATCCTGCATGAAATTTCCAAACCCAACGGCGTATTTCTCAACACCGGTCCGACCGGCTCCGGCAAAACCACCACTCTCTACAGCCTTTTGAATATCCTCAATAAACCCGAAGTGAAAATCATCACCGTAGAAGATCCGATCGAATATCAGATCGAAGGTCTGTTGCAGACTCCCGTGAATAACAAAGAGGGCTATACTTTTCCGACCGCCCTGCGCTCATTGCTCCGTCAGAATCCGGACATCATGATGATCGGGGAAATCCGCGACAATGAAACCGCCGAGGTCGCCGTGCAAGCCGCGCTGACCGGGCACCTCGTCCTCTCCACCATCCATACCAATAACGCGGCTGGAGCGGTCCAGAGGATGCTCAATATGGACGTCTCGCCTTCCGATATCGCTTCCGGCGTCAACGCTTTTATGGCGCAGCGCTTGGTGCGCAAGCTGTGCGTTTGTAAAGAAAAGACTCTGCCGACACTCGAGGAAAAAGAAAAAATCTCCATGGTTATCAAAACGATTTCACCGAAGGCCGGCGTGGAAATCCCGCCGATTGAAAAAATCTGCAAACCCAAAGGCTGTGAAAAATGCAATTATCTCGGCTACAAAGGCCGTACCACTGTCAGCGAAGTGTTCATCATCGACAAGGATATCCAGACCCTCATCACCCAAGGCGCTATCACCTCGGAATTGGCCGACAAGGCTATGGAAAACGGGATGCTGACGATGGCCCAGGACGGAGTATTGAAAATCCTGGAGGGTGAAACCACTATCGAAGAAATCGAACGGGTGACCGACTTGTGACGTTCTTTGCCGATGCCGATCTTTTAAAAAATTAAGTCCGCCTATTTGGACGCCAGACGCCGCGCTTTGGCTGGCAATTAGGTGGACTTAACATCAATCTTAAAATTCGACAGGAGAATCGACGTATGGCTATGGAAAGCGAATTGCAAGAATTGATAAGTAGAACGGTAACACCAAATGATGATAGGGAGACTTGTTCTCCCCCAAATTACGAGAAGCTGGCAGCCAAACATGGCTTCCACGAGGGCGGGGCTTGGATAAAAAACGAGATTCGCGATATTTTTATCCAGACTCTTTTCAACGGCTATCCGATAGCCGAAATCAAAACCCGGCTGAAACGGGTCGCTAAAATCCGTTTCGATCTGGATGGACTGAAAACGGTCAACGATATCGGCAGTCATCGATTGGGTGATGTCCTGCTTGATCTGGTTGCCGGAACTCTCCATAACCGAACAATCCGGGATTTTTGCGAAAAACATTCGCTGAAACTGGAGATCGACCGGGCAGGCGGGGATGAATTCGATGTGCTGGTCAGAAGAAGCACCGGCAGTGTCGATGAAATGGTTCCTTGCGCAGCTAGCGAACCGCCTCACCGTCCGTTATATCTCGCCTTGCGGGACCTGATTATTTACGAAGTCTCGAGAATTTCTTTTCCTGACTTGGATCTCCATGATCCGGAAATAAATGATCGGCTTGGCGAATACGGCCAGCGCTTGTTGGAGAAAGCGGAACGCTCATCGGGAAAATTCCATTTCACCCCGTCCGTTACGGCCGGGGAATGCATTTTTTGGGATATCCTCGTTTCGTTCCTGCAAACACAGGACAAAAACAAGGTTTTTTCCAAAAAAACACTGGGAGACACTTTGATGGGGATGGTGGAGGACATTTCCGGTGATTTAGTCACCCGAAGGAAAGTCGTCCTCAAAGAAAAACTCTGGGAATCAGCCTGTCCTGCGAATAATTTACAGGCCTTGCTGTTAACGCGCGGAACAGCGGACCAGGAATCCGCTATCCGCTTGCACGAAGCGGAGCGGATAAACCGCCTGCGAACCGATATTTCAAGCGAACTGTACCGGCTGATAATCAAAAAATACAGTTCTTTGCAGACTTGCGACATAACCGCGTCACACGATAATTTTTTGGCGGAACTCTCAGAAATCTCAGAGATCGACGAATGCGTTTCCGTTCTCAGAAGCAGGGTGCTCGCTCTCGATTATGAAATCAGGGTGTTGTTGCGACCCTGTCACAATAAATAACCCTTGCCTGGGCGGAAATTCCATCACACTGGAATTTCCGCCTTTTCTTTTTTTCCAAACAAAAAACCCGGCATGAACCAGGTTTTCCTTTATCAATCAGTAATCTGCAGGCAAATCCCAAGAGCTAGGCCCTCGGGGAAGGAACAGTATCGAGGCACGGCCCAGCTTGCACCAATCCGCCCATATCTTGATAAAAAGTTCCCAAAATTGATGGCAAAAGATAGAAACCACCAATTGCCTACAGCTTACTGCTAGCCATATGAAAGGCGTGTTTCAGCCAAAATCATATGACTAGGCATCTTAGCATACCTTTTATTTTTTGTCAAGCAATGCTACAATGAGGCTAAAGCCTATAATTTTAAATTATAAATTTGAAATTTTAAATCAATTTTAAATGTTGAATGTTTAAAAATTTAAACATTTGGGATTTCATTTTAAATTTAAAATTGAAAATTTTAAACTACTTGTGTTAGTCGATTCATCCGAACAATTCAATGATCTGGTCTCCGCTACCCAGCCGAAAGCGACGTCTGAAGATAATAACCTGGATAATACCTTGCGTCCCCAGAGCTTTTCCGAATATATCGGACAAGAGAAAGTCAAAAAAAATCTGGACTTCCTGCTTCGGGCCGCCAAAAAACGCAAAGAGCCTATCGAACATATCCTGCTGTACGGCCCGGCTGGGCTGGGCAAAACGACTTTGGCCAACATCATCGCCAAGGAAATGGGCGTTAACATAAAAACCACTTCCGGCCCGGCGATCGAACGCGTCGGTGATTTCGGTTCGATCCTGACCAACCTGCAGGATGGCGATATTCTGTTTATCGATGAAATCCATCGGCTCAATAAATCCATTGAGGAAATCCTTTATCCGGCGATGGAAGATTTCAAGTTGGATATCATCATTGGCAAGGGCCCTTCGGCCCGCACCATCCAGCTGGACCTGCCCAAATTCACCCTTATCGGCGCTACAACCAAGCTTGGATCACTCACCAATCCGTTGCGTAACCGTTTCGGCGCCACCTACCGGTTGGAATTCTATGGAAACGAAGAAGTGCAGGATATCATCAAAAGATCCAGCCGGATCCTGGGCGTGGATATCCACGACACCGGATTGGCCAAGATCGCCAGCTGCGCCCGCCAAACCCCCCGTGTCGCCAACCGGCTCTTGAAGCGCGTGCGCGACTTCTCACAGATCAAAAACCACCCGTTCGTGGACAGCGCCATCGCGCAAGAAGCCCTGGAAATGATCGATGTCGACCCGATCGGGTTGGAGCCGGCCGACCGCCACATCCTGCGCACAATCATCGAGAAGTTCAACGGCGGACCGGTCGGTCTGAGCACGATTGCGGCAGCAACCAGTGAAGAAATAAAGACGATTGAGGATGTCTACGAACCATATCTCTTACAAATCGGTTTTATGACCCGGACTCCGCGCGGCCGCATGGTGACCGAACACGCCTACAACCACCTCGGCATACGGTACTCGGACACTAATAAGCTAATCTAACTAAATGTTTTCCCTTCTCATTTCAATCCTATACCTGTCCGTATTATTCATTTATATCCTTGCTTCCGTTTTTATCATCTACCATCTGGTAAAATATTCCGTGGCCTCGGAAATGAAAACCCTTATGCTGATCTTGTTTATCGCCGTATCCGCCGGCCTGCTATTCTCCAATCTGTTGCTCTTTTTTTCAATCGACTGGGATGCGATGCTTTACAAATTAATCCCCTAACTGAAACCTTATGCTTAATTTAAGCCACTATCGCTTTGCCGATAAACGGGAGGACGAAGAAGTGATCACCGTCATCCATCGCCACTGGTTCAATATCCTGCAGAACCTGTTCTTGGTTTTCATTATGCTCTTGCTCCTGTTCGGCAGTTACGCGGTCTTGCCGGCTCTCTTCCCCATTTTGACCGCTACCGATTACCAGCGCCTGCTTGTTTTTTTTGAAAGCCTTTTCGCGATGCTGATCTGGATCCTTTTTTTCCTGATTTGGGTCGACTATTATTTCGATGTCTGGATCGTCACCAGCAAGCGGATCGTCAACATCGCCCAACGCGGACTTTTTTCCCGCGAAGTCAGCGAAGTCGAACTGGACAAAATCCAAGATATCTCGGCCGAGGTCCTGGGCATCATTCCGACCTTCCTTAATTACGGCGACGTCTTGATCCAAACCGCGGCTGAAAAAGAAAAATTCGTCTTTCGCAAAATCGCCGATCCCTACACCACCAAGGATCTGATTATGGGCCTGGAAAAAAGAAGCTTGCAACGAGCGGAGAACAACAAGGCGAAGACGGAAGCCGAGGCGATCACAGCCGCGCTGGGAAACACTAATAAACCCTAGTTCCAGGATGAACCCGGGTGAAAAACAAACGTAAAATATATCTATTTTTGTTTCTGACCTGCTCGTTACCGGCCATTTTTGCTTTTACGGAAAATTCATCCGCTATCGACCGCGCGGTGTCCATAAGCGCGGTCCAGACCGGCGGATCGGATGCCGATGAGGATTTCATCGAACTCTACAACCCGACTTGCGAAAAAATAGACATTTCAGACTGGAAGTTGCGCAAAAAAACAAGTTCCGGCACGGAATCGTCCATAAATTCTTTCGATGCTGCCGCTGCTATTCCCGCGAAGGGATTTTTTCTTTGGGGAAATTCAACCAAAGGCTTTTCCGACAGCATACGGGCCGATGAAGCAACGGGAGCCTCACTGTCGGACAATTACAGCATCGCGCTTTTTGATGGTGATGACCATATCATAGACTCCATAACATGGGGAGAAAACGTCCATCCGTTCGAGCCTACCAGCACCTATCCGGAAAATCCAAAAAAATCCGAATCTCTTTTAAAAAACAGTTCGGATGGTTTTTTCCTCGTCGCGAACTACGCGCCGAAAAATTCCACTTCGATCGGAAGTGACGCGTCGGAAGCGTGTCCTGGCGGACCGGGAGATACTTCCGAAAACAAAACATATTCCGGAACTTTAACCCTGAACGAAATCCTCCCCTACCCGCCCTCCGGCGATGAAGAATTTATCGAACTGTATAATCCGGAAAAGGCGGAACTTGGCCTTTCTGGCTGGACTTTGCGCGACGCCTCCAAAAACGGTAAGTATGTTTTTCCCGAAGGTGCGTCCATCGGACCACGAGATTATCTTGTGCTCTACAAAAAAGATTTCAAATTCGCTTTGAACAATTCCGGCACGGAATCCGTCACGCTTCGTTCCCCGGATGGAAAAATCGTTTCGGCTGTCGATTATAAAAGCGCCAATCAGGCTGCGTCTTATAATTTCGACGGAAAAAATTGGCGCTGGAGCAAATTCCTGACTCCCGGCGCAGAAAACACTTTCAATAACCTGCCCGAAGCGAAAACCGCCGTGCCGAAAAAAGTTTATAAAAACACTTACGCCGAATTTTCCGCCCAAGGCTCGGACAAAGACAAGGATAAGCTGAAGTACGCCTGGAATTTCGGCGACGGACACAAAAGCTACCTGCAAAAAACCCGCCACAAATACGAAAAGACCGGCCGCTACACGGTGAGTTTGAAAATCTCCGACGGCAGCGAAGACAAGATCGACACTTTCAAAATCGAGGTGGAAAAATTTCCGGAGCTGGATGTCAAAATAGTCGGCCTCTCCCCCAATCCGGACGGAGCCGACACAGGCAAGGAATATCTGGAAATCAAAAACACCACCAAGAAAAAAATCAATCTCAAAAATTGGAGCATCAGGAGCGGCACCAAAAAATTAGCCAACCATCCGATTACGGAAGATTTTTTCATTAAAGACGGCAAAACCGCCAGGATCACCTATGCCGTCTCGAAGTTTACCCTGCCGAATACCAAAGGCAAAATAGAGCTGCGCTATCCGAACGGAAAAACCGCCTCCCACGTCAACTACGGCGACAAAAAGAAAAATATCGCCGAGGACGCGGCATACGTAAAAGCCAAGTCCGGCTGGAAATGGATCATCCCCACTGCCAAAACCGCCGCGAACACACCACCAACTGCAGCAGCAGAAATTCCAACGCCGATCTTGCCCGCAGAAAACATCCTCGCACAACCGGAACCCGTTCCAACCATCGAAGAAAAAGATCTCGGCCAATCATCGCCCTCGCCCGATTGGGAAAACAAGCAAAAAACCAGATTTTCCTTCATCAATTTCGGCCTTCACATCAGCACCGCCCAAGCCTTTGTCGCGGAAAATCCGCGTCTGCATCCCGATTATTCTTTTGAAAATTTCCCCGCCCGCAAACATTGGGCGATTGCATTGCTGGAAAACTTGAATATAAAAATAAACTCTTTTCTAAACAAAATCACCCTGGCCTTGTAAAAAAATTAACGGCCCCGCTCCTGCTTCAGGATTGGGGCCTTTTGGACAAATCTTCTCCCGCCATTATTCAGGGAGGGCGACTGCAAATTCATTGAGATTACCGAAGGAACTTTTTCTTCCTCTGAAAAACATATATTTTACTTCCGCGCCCGTTTTGAATTTCGCGTCAATCGGAGCTAGGGCACAAATTAGTATATTATCACTCGCCCTCCGCACAAGAACCTGTTTCATCTTAAGCTCCGCGATTTCTTGCAGTTCGACTTGGACAAAAAACTTTTCCTCCGGCTCATATTCCTCCAGGTCATAGGTTTTGCCTTGAAAATATTTCAGCTGATGACTGATTTGTTCTTCTTTTGATATTTCCGGCTCACAACGAGCTATTAAGCCTCCGCTTAGCAATAATGCTAAACTTCCAATCGATATCGGCTTGCCTATTTCCCGCCATAAACTCGCCAGAAATTTTTTCATTTTATTTCCTCCTCAATAGGATTCAGTTTTTTCAAAAGATAAAACCAGCCTATACAGCAACACCCGGCAAAAAGCAATGCCACTACATACAAGATACTTGGCACAGGACTAGATCCGTCCAACCAAATTCTTTTGCAACATACCGCGACTGTAATTGCTGCCGCTACGACTGGCAATATATTCGCGTACTTTCGATATTTTTCTAGCTTCGACATAATTGTGTCCTCTGTTTAATTTTTAAACAACTTTCCATTAAAACAACGATTGATGTTAATGCAAAATTACTAATTTATCAATGGTTTAGTTTTAATATTCACCTATTTTTGGCTTAAAATTGATAATTTATTATTTTTTTATCAAAAATATTGACAAAATATACCCCCGTGCTACGCTTCTTGTATGGATCAAGGCCTGCTAAATTTATTGGAACAAACGGGATTCACCCAAAAAGAGGCTGAGGTATATTTGGCGCTTTTGGAGTTGAGCCAAGGCACCGTCACGGAAATTGCCAAGACTACGAAATTGAAACGCTCGATTATCTATGTGATCTTGGAAGGCTTGATCAAGCGCGGTTATGCCAGCGAACTGCCCGGAAAAAAAATCAGTGTCTTCCAGGCCACGGATCCTTCCCTTATTTTATCCCAACTCAAAGACACCGCTAAGAATTTTTCCGAGATGCTGCCGATGTTCCGCACCTTGCATAACAAGGGCAAGAAGCGGCCGAAAATAACCTACCATGAAACCAAAGAAGGCATCTGGAAAGTTTATGAATCTTTCAATCTCGCCTCGGAAGCTTTTTTCATATCCTCCTATGAAAAAATCGATAAATATTTTCCAGGTTCTCTTGAGAAATGGTTGCATGATTACCACAAAAAACTCATATCAGTCAAAGGCAAGCATCTGGTTCCAAACAGCCCCTTTGAATTGCAAGCTGCCAGACAACTTTCCGCGAACGGCCAGCAGGCGCGCTATTTGCCGAAAATACCCGCTTTCAATATGGATTTTTCTTTATGCGAAAACAAGCTTGCCATCACCTCCCTTGAAGACAAGCCTTTCATCGTCGTAATCGAATCGGAAGAACTCGCCGCCTCCATCCGTCCGCTTTTTGAAATGGCCTGGAATAACGGTAAGGAAATCCAATGATTCTTGAAATTAAAATTTCAGGGTGCTACCATTGTATTATAAAGACACTATTATTAGATATTAATTCTTAAA
>JAUXSI010000013.1 GCA_030679985.1 Candidatus Moraniibacteriota bacterium
TTCAAGGATATAATGAATAACAAGAAGATCTTGCTGGTCAATCTTTCCAAGGGCCGGATCGGAGAAATCAACGCGCGCCTGCTCGGAATGGTGATCGTAGGCAAAATTTTGATGGGCGCGCTTTCCAGGGTGGACATCCCGGAAGACCAGCGGGTCGATTTCTATCTGTATCTGGACGAATTCCAGAACGTGACGACCAATTCGATGGCGCAGATTTTATCCGAGGCGAGAAAATATAAGCTGGTCCTGATTTTGGCCCACCAATTCATCGCCCAGCTCAAGGAAGAAATATCCAAAGCGGTTTTCGGCAATGTCGGCTCGATGGTATCGTTCCGAGTCGGTCCGGAGGATGCGGAATTCTTGCAGAAACAATTCGAGCCGGTCTTTACGGCCAATGACTTAGTCAATGTGGACAACTATAATTGTTTCGCGCGGATCTTGGTTAATAACGTCCTGACTAAACCTTTCAATATGGCCACCTATCCGCCGACCAAGGGTGATCAGGAAGTCGCCAACGCTTTCAAGGAATTGTCGCGTTTGAAATATGGGCGGGATAAGAACCTGGTCAATCGGGAAATTATGGAACGGACCAGGATAAGGATTTTGCCGACATAGATAGCAGGGGAAAATAAAAAACCCTTCGGTTGGACCGAGGGGTTTTTTGTACCGTGCCGTTAATTCAGGACAAGGGCCTTGATCGAATCTTTGCGGTGGATATATATCTTCCCCGTCTTTCCGTCGATGACGATGCCGTCAGCCGAGCCGATTTCCGGATTATGATATTGGGCAACGATGCCACCATCCGTATCCAGGCGTATTACGCGGGAATTTTGTCTATCCAAGATAAATATATGTCCATCTTGCCCGTTGACGGCAAGTGAAGCGATGGTGATCGGCGTGTCCGTCCCTTCCGGCGCGAAATTCTGGATCTTGCCGCGGAACAGCTTGAGGACGCTATTTTTGGCGGCGATGAAGATGTTGTCGCTTATCGCCAGTCCGGCAACGCCGGAAAGGTCGGTCTGGTCTTTCAGCCAATCGGATCTTTCGCCAAAACCGCCTTCTGCCCGCGGATAGCGATAAATTTGGTTATTCTTGCCGTCGACCAGATAGATATAGGTCAAATATGTCCCGATAGCGCGGATATCCGCGCCGTTCGGAACAACTAGGTTGTTGGCTTGGAAATTGCCGGAAATCGGACTGAAAGAGAGTGTGCGGTAGCTGCTATCCATCAGAAAAATCAGGTTGAGGTCTTGCATTTCGGCAATGTATTCGGGCGTGCCGAAATCATCCGGTATGGGGAAGGCCTTTTTATTCGCGAGATCGACAACTTCAGTTTCCGTTATGGCAAACGGCACATCTTTCAGGATAAGGGCTTTCAAAATACCGTTGCCGGAATAAACCTGGTCTAATGAATTTATCCGGACTACGTTCTTATCTTGCGCAAGCGGCAGGACTGTCGGCGGAGCTTCAGTGACTACCGGAGCCGGTTCTTCCCGGTTGAAGATGCTTTGTATTTTCAGGCCGATCAGCGGGACGACCAGAATGAGGATCAGGATAAGCGCCGCATACAGTCTCTGCTGGTAATCCATCCGGGCGACATTCATTTTTATTTTTTCAAAACTGGGGGCCAAAAGCCGCAATCCGGAAACGACTTTTCGATAAGCGCTCCGAACCAATGCCGAAACGGCAGCTTTGTTTTTTTGTGAAAAGACCTTTGTTGCCAGACTGGCGGTTTCGGCGGATATTTTTTTCGCGAATGTGGATAGGGTGGCCGATATTCTTTTCAAAGCGTTTTCAATGCTTTCCCGGGTCGATGACGGCTGAGTGGATTGTTTTTCCGGCTGAGCAAGGTCGGATTTCGCGAATCGTTTGAAGCGCAGATGTTTTGCGTTGCGGAACGTGCCCGCAAGGATTCCGCCTAAATTTTTGGCCAGTTCGGTGGAATTTTCAAGGGCTATCTTGAGATAGGCTGTTCCGCCATTTTCCGGTAATGGCATGCCGGACTCCTCCTTGATGTATATATGGCCCGTTTTTTTATCCGTGAATTCGCGGGATGTTTTTTGGAGCTCTTTTTTGATTTCGCCGGTTATCTTTTCTTTCTCGAGCCTATTGGGGGTAGCCGGTTTTTTGGCAAATGTGTCACCGCTGAAAGCGTTGAGGCTTTTTTCAGGTTTTTTTACGGCTTCCTGGATAACCTCTTCCTGGCCTTCCAGATTGGCGATAAGCACGGCGGCTTTCGCCAGTTCATTGCTGAGCGCGGTCTTCAGAAAACGGGAAAATTCTTCATTGGAAAACCGCAAGGAACTTTTTTTAATCTCTTCCAAGGAAAAAATATCAAAGATGCCAGCGGTCGCTATGATGAGCTTGTCATTTTTTTCCAGCCGTCCGCTGGAAACGCTCACAAATGTTTTCAGGGGATGCGGTTCGATTTCGTCCGGTGCAAGGCCTTCGCTGACATCCGTCAATATTTTCGAACGCAAGAGGAAGGCTGCGGCGGTCCCGGTCTGGGATAGGTGCAAATTGTTTTTTGCCGTGACGGCTATAAGGGCGTTCAGCTTGCCGAGCCAGCTGATGTTGCCGTGTTCAGCCAAGCCGGAAAGGGCTAGATTGGCTTTGTGTAAGGCGGATTCAAGACTTTCGACCGGACCGCGCTTGGGTTTGGAAAAATATTCTTTTTTGATGATTGAAACCAGATAGTTTACGATATAGGAAGAATCTTCGGAGGTGTCGGTCACCTCCAGCACGCCGATAAGGGTCCCGAGATTTTGGTGGGTGATATTTTCCGGTTCCTGGATGATTATTTCGATATACGGTTTCAGCCGCCGGTCGTTGCAAACCAAAATACTCTCAAACTCCGGCTTGATATCGATGATTTTATTTTCGGATTTATTCTTGGTCATAACTTGTTGTTCGCTTGCATTATAGCATAAAATTGGCAAGTGCGGATAATGGTTCGGATATCGGAGGCCGAGGCGGCGGCCAGTCGGGTGGATTGTCCTGTGGATAACTTTTTGTGTTGCGGATAAATCGCAAATCTGGTACAATTTAAATTAGCAGATATCTCCAGACGGTTTCATCCAAACTGTCCCAAAAACCAAAATAAAAAACCATTTCGTGAAGGCAATAAATAAAAACATTTTTAAATTGGCAGTTTCTCCAAATCGAAGGAGCGGATTTCTATCCGGTTCTTTTTTAATTTCTCCGATCAAAAAACTCATCCGAAAGAAATCCGCCAAGATCGTTTCAATCATAACTTTATTCGCTTTGGTTTCCGGCATCTATT
>JAUXSI010000021.1 GCA_030679985.1 Candidatus Moraniibacteriota bacterium
AACCGGTACTGACAATTGGATGTGGCCCATCCGCTCCCTTCGCACGCTGGAACGGGTGACTTCCACGCCGCACTTGTCGCAAACGATGCCTTTGTAGCGGATTCTTTTATACTTCCCGCAATAACATTCCCAATCGCGGGACGGTCCGAAAATCTTCTCGCAGAAAAGTCCGTCCTTCTCATAGCGCTGGGTCCGGTAGTTGATCGTTTCCGGCTTGGTGATTTCTCCGTGGGACCATTCCAATATCTGGCTCGGACCGGCCAGCTTGAGCCGCACGCTGTTGAAATCACTTACTTTTGTTATAGGATCCATAGTTTGTGAATTTTTAATTTCCGATTTTCAAATGATTCGCGATGAATGGTTTTTTGAAAAATAGGAAAATAAATATTTATAAGTTAGAAAATTATAAATTTACCCGCGGGATGAGTGGTAATCATCCTCGACATCTTCCTCCTGTTTAACGCCGATAAGCTCCACGTTCAATGCCAAGCCTTTCAATTCATTCACTAACACGTTAAAAGAAGTCGGAAGATTAGGGCTTTTTATCATTTCACCCTTAATGATGGATTCGTAAGCTTTGCTTCTTCCCATTACATCGTCCGATTTGATCGTAAGCATTTCCTGCAAAGTGTAAGCCGCGCCATAGCCCTCCAGCGCCCACACTTCCATCTCTCCGAACCGCTGTCCTCCGAACTGCGCCTTTCCTCCCAGCGGCTGCTGCGTAATCAAGGAGTATGGTCCGATCGAGCGCATATGGATCTTGTCATCAACCAGATGATGCAGTTTCATTATATATTGGACGCCGACCGTCGATTCGTTGTCGAACTTCTCTCCGGTCCGCCCATTGACCAATTTGATTTTTCCGCTTTCCGGCAATCCAGCCGCCCTAAGTTCGCTCTTGATCTGCTCTTCAGTCACACCCTCCAAAGCCGGAGTGGCTACCGTATAACCCAATTTCAAAGCCGCCCAACCTAGATGGGTTTCCAAGTTCTGCCCGATATTCATTCTGTAAGCGATACCTAACGGATTCATAATCATTTCTACCGGAGTTCCGTCCGGCAAGTACGGCATATCTTCGACCGGTGCTATCCTTGAAATCACACCTTTGTTTCCGTGACGTCCGGCCAATTTATCTCCCACTGAGATTTTTTTCAACTGGGCGACTGAAACCTGGATCTGCTGGATGACGCCTGTCGGAAGCTTGTCGCCTTGCTCGCGGGAAAATATCTTGATATCGACGACCTTGCCGTATTCTCCGTGCGGCAAGTAGAGCGAACTGTCTTTCACATCGCGTGATTTTTCCCCGAAAATAGCGCGTAGCAACCTCTCTTCCGAAGTCAGATCGCCTTCTCCCTTAGGGGAGATTTTTCCGATCAGGATGTCCCCGGATGAGACTTCCGCTCCGATGCGGATAATCCCCGTTTCGTCCAGATTTTTCAATCTTTCCTCGCCGATATTCGGGATGTCCCGCGTAATCACTTCCGGCCCAAGCTTGGTATCGCGTACATCGATAGAAAAATCCTCGATATGAATGGAACTATACCGGTCATCTTGCACCAATTTTTCCGAAAGGATGATGGCATCTTCGTAATTCGATCCTTCCCATGGAATGAAAGCGATCGTGATGTTTTGTCCCAAAGCCAACTCGCCATGGTCAGTCGAGGCTCCGTCGGCCAGCAATTCGCCCTTTTTCACCGTCTGTCCTTTCCTTACGCGCGGCACTTGGTTCATCGAAGTGAAAGCATTCGACTTCACGAAGCTCTGCAAGCGATATTCCCGTTTGATAAAAGGTTTTTTAGCTGAAACAGGTGCTTCTTCCTTCACTATGATACGGTCGGCATCGACTTCGACAACCTCTCCGGCGAATTTAGCGATCACAACCTGACCGGAGTCAGCCGCTGCTTTGTCTTCAATTCCGGTCCCGACCAACGGGGCTTGCGGCTTGACGCACGATACGGCCTGCCTCTGCATATTTGAACCCATCAAGGCCCGATTGGCATCGTCATGTTCCAAGAAAGGGATGAGCGAGGTCGCTACGGAAATCATCTGCTTGGCTGACACATCGATATAGTCGAGTTTCACGGCCTCTATTTCAGTCGCGCTTCCTTTCACCCTGGCGCCCACAACTTCATCTAGGATATTGCCATGCGCATCGATATTGATGTTGGCATGCGCGATCGTTTTCCTATCTTCCCTGGTCGCGTTCACATATTCGATTTCACGGCTGACCCAGGGTTTTATTTTGACTGTCTTTATCTGTTTGTTCTTGGCGATTTCAGCCGCCAATTTTTCATCGATCAAAGTTCCGGCTTCGGCACCGGCCATATCTTCGCGCAAAATCTTATTCAAAAGCTTTTCCGCATTATTTTCAATTTCAGTATACACGTTCAGGTACGGCGTTTCCAAGAAACCATATTCGTTGATTTTGGCATAAGTCGCCAGATGGCCCACCAAACCGATGTTCGGACCTTCCGGAGTTTCTACCGGGCAAATCCGTCCGTAGTGGGAATGATGGACGTCGCGGACTTCGAATCCGGCCCGTTCCCGCGTAAGCCCGCCGGGACCCATCGCTGACAAGCGGCGCTTATGTTCCAATTCCGCCAATGGATTGACCTGGTCCATAAACTGCGACAACTGGGAGCTGGCGAAAAATTCTTTGATAGCGGCCGCGATCGGACGCGAGTTGATCAATTGTCCCGGCACGACAGTTTCAATGTCGCAAGTACTCATCCGGTCTTTGATGTTGCGGGACATCCGGGCGAAACCGACACGCAGCTTGTTTTGTACCAATTCACCCACGGCCCGCACGCGACGATTGCCTAAATGGTCGATATCATCCGCCTGCGCCGTCGGATCATTGTTCAACTTGATGATTTCCTTGACGATCGCAATCAAATCATCGCGCAATAAAACGCGGTTTTCTTCATTATTTTCCAAATCAGTTTCCAGCCGCTGGTTCAGGCGGTAGCGGCCCACGCTGCCGAAGTCATATTTTTCAAAATTGAAAAACATCGAATCGATCATCTGGCGCGCATTTTCAGCAGTCGCCAAATCTCCCGGTCTGATCCTCTTATATACCTCTTTATATCCTTCCAACTGATCCTTGGCAGCATCCTTGCGGATAGATTCGGCGATATAGCTGATATCACCCCTGTCCGTATCGGAAAAGATGTCATGCAGCTGTTTGTCAGTCGCATAACCGAAAGCCCGGAGCAATGAAGTCAGGGAAACCTTCCTTTTACGATCGATTTTCACATACATCACGCCATCAAAATCAGTTTCGATTTCCAGCCACGCTCCCCGGTTCGGAATAATTTTCGCACCGAACAAGCGGCGGCCTTTCTGGTAATCCATCGTGAAAAAAACGCCCGGGCTGCGGATCAGCTGGCTGACGACGACTCTTTCCACGCCATTGATAATGAAGGTTCCACGCTCAGTCATAATCGGAAAATCACCCAGATAGATTTCCTGCTCCTTGATTTCTCCGGTCTTTTTGATGATCAAACGGACCTTGCAACGCAGAGGCGCCTCATAGGAAATGTTCTTGTTTTTGGCAGTTACCTCGTCATATTTCGGCTCATCCAAATAGTATTCTTCGAAAGACAATTCCAAATCCTTGCCGGTGAAATCGGTAATCGGATTTATTTCCAATAAAAGTTCTTTTATGCCTTTTTCCAATAACCAATCATATGAATTCAATTGGGCTTCGATCAGGTTCGGTAGCGAAACCATCGCCATCGGTTTGAAGAATTTTCTTTTCGACAAAGAAGATCCTGAGCTGAAAGTGTCTTTCACTTTCAAAGTTTTTGGAACTTTAAGCATAAAAATACTCTCATTATTATATTCCTTGTTTCGCTAAGAGTCTTAGAAACAAGTAATATGAATGAGATTTACGAGTTATGTATTAAATTATTAGATTGTCTTTTGCAAGCCTTTTTCCTAATTACCCGCTTATTGCGCGGAAATTATCACCCCTCGGACCTAGTTCCTGAAGATAGGAGTCTTCCCGCACTCTGGCGGGATTGACAAATGTATTGCTAATTATAACGGTTTTCCCAACCTTGTCAAGAAGAAAATCTCTTTTCTGGCACCAACCAACTTCACGCATAAAAATGGCTTATTATAGCCATTTTATACAAGAAGAACTTTTAATTTATGCTTTTGATCAACCGGTTATCCACAGGCCGCCCTTGACAACTCTCGGTCACTTGCTGTTTTCAGTTGGTTTATTCGATTTTTTCCGGCACATCCGTAGATTCACGCGTTTTATTTTCCGCGATAATATCCGCCAGTTCTTGGAAAACATTTTCCAATCTCGCACCTAGGTCCTCCGGTTCCCCATTCCCGATAATTTCCCCTTTTATCCTGGCTTGGATTTCCATAGCCTTCCTTATTTTGTCTTGCGCCAGAGCCAAAGCCTGCATAGCTGCCTCCATCTCGACTTCCCCCTCTTGCTTGGACACTTCAGCCGCATCAAACTTATCAGCATCCTCATCCGCCTCAGTTTCAGCGCCATACATCAAGCCCCTCCTTTTTTCCGCCAAACTTTTTTTAAGTTCAGCCAATTCCCTGAGTTCGTCCGGATCCATATTAGGCGCATCCGCCCCCAATTTTCTATTTATATCATCCAATCCCCCTTCAATGGGATCGAAATCTTTCCTGTGGGCGCTTTCCGTTTCAAAATTTTTCATTTTATTTTTTAAAAAAATTAACATAATAAAAAGCAGGGTCCACCCGCTTTTAACTGTCTCCAGTATAGCAAATTTTTCAACTCTTGTCCAGTTTTATCGCCCAATTGAAAGCGTTGGCGACCGCGGCGGCGATGCGATGGGTAGTGAAATTGTCGCCCAAGTCGGATTCCAGGACCATTTTGCCGATATTCCGCGCTTCCAACTTGTTTTTTTTCAACAGATTATCGATCGCCGGCAACAAATCTTCGGAAAGCCGGTATTCTTCAGCAATAGCAACCTTATCCAAAAATTTCTCTCCCTCCCAAAGACCGATTTCCACAACCTTATTTTCAATTTTAATCCTGATGTCCATAATATTTTCAACAAATTATACCCGGATACTTCGTCTTTTGATTATACTATATTATTTCTAAAATCACACTCGGTTCAAAAAAACAGCCTTTGGCGAAAAAATTTTCGCCAAAGGCCAATACATCACATACTTCCTCTATCTCCCTCGGGCAGATGCAATACCCAGGACGATGCTCTTGAAAGTACGCCAAGAGCTGCCCACCACCGCACCGTCATCGGTAACTTCTCCTAGATGCAAAGAGTTACCGTTCAAGGTCGATGCTGTCCGCACGAGGATATGCGGAAAAAGTTTGACATTATGCACCGCCTTGCAAGCAGCGACGCACCACATCGCTTCAGCAAGGTTTGGCACATGCTCAATTCCCAACAGAAGAGCCTTCTGATCATCCAGTACTTTATTCACGGAATCCCGATAAGGAATAGCGCGGACCATAAACCAGTGTGTCGAGACTCTATCCTGCACCCCTTTAAGTGCGGACGATATTCCATACTCTTGGGAAAACGTCCGTTTTCCGATTCTCACCAGCCGAATCGGGACTCCAAGCGCTTGATAAATGCCTGATAGCAACATTGGCAAAGGCGGCCCAGAAATTAACACATAATCATTGTCCCGAAGCCAACAC
>JAUXSI010000038.1 GCA_030679985.1 Candidatus Moraniibacteriota bacterium
TATGTCCTTGTAGCTCAGTGGATAGAGCGTCTGGTTCCGGTCCAGAAGGCCGCAGGTCCGATTCCTGCCAAGGACACCAAGTTTGATTTTTCAAAAGTATCTGATATAATGGTTATAAGGTGATGATGGGGGTTTGGCTCCCCGGAGCCTGATTGGATTAAGGCGCTTCGCTCAAATTGAGCGAGGAAAACAGGTGGAACCGCGGACCAGATAAATGGCTCGTCCTGAACATATGATTTTATTGTATGTTTGGGATGGGCTTTTTAATTTGTAATTAGTAGAATAAAAATTATGGCAGAAACAAATCAAATGGAAAAAATAGTTTCGTTTTGCAAACGGCGGGGATTCATTTTCCCGACCTCGGAAATCTATGGCGGACTGGCAAATTCATATAGCTACGGTCCATATGGGGTGGAGCTGAAAAACAACATCAAAAAGATGTGGTGGAAAAAGTTCGTGCAGAAGCGGCCGGATATCGTCGGTATGGACGGTCCTATTTTGTTAAATTCGAAATTATGGGAGGCCTCCGGCCACACGACGGGCTTCAATGATGCGATGGTGGATTGCAAGAAATGCCAGAAAAGATTCCGCGCCGATCATCTGGTCAAGGAATTGACGGGCGAGGATATGGAGGGCGAGTTGGAGCGGATGACCCAGGTTTTGCAAACCGGGCTTAAATGTCCGGAGTGCGGCAAGTCCGATTGGACGGAGGTGAAAAAGATGAGCCAAATGTTCAGCACGGAAATGAACGGCGTGGAAGGGCTGATTTACTTGCGTCCGGAAACCGCCGGAGCGATTTTCTCGGATTATAAAAACATCGTGGATTCCATGCGGGTGAAAATTCCCTTCGGTGTGGCGCAAATCGGCAAGGCGTTCCGCAATGAGATCGTGGCGCGTAATTTTATTTTCCGCATCCGGGAATTCGAGCAGATGGAAATTGAATATTTCATCGAGCCGGAAGCGGAGTGGGAGGTGATGTTTGAAAAGTGGCTGGATGAGCAGGAAGAATTCGCGCTTTCAATCGGCGCCAAGAAAGAAGACTTGAAGCGTTATGAACATCCGAAAGCCAAGCTTTCACACTATTCCAGAAAAACAGTCGATACGGAATATAATTTTCCCTTTGGCTTCGGTGAATTGTTCGGTTTGGCGCACCGGGGTGATTTCGATTTGAGCCAGCATTCCAAATTTTCCGGACAGAAATTGGACTATTTCGATCAAACTAATAATAAACGTTATACTCCGCATGTTTTGGAGCCGACTGTCGGATTGGACCGTCTGATTTTGACGGCGATTTGCGCCGGCTATACCGAAGAAAAATTAGAGAATGGCGAGGAGCGCACGGTATTGAAATTTCCTAATGCGGTGGCGCCGATAAAAATCGCGGTTTTTCCGTTGATGAAAAACAAACCGGAGTTGGTGGAAAAAGCCAGGGGGATTTTTGAAAATTTGAGCGAGCAATGGATGTGCGAGTTCGACGACAACGGCAACGTCGGCAAACGCTACCGCCGGCAGGACGAAATCGGCACGCCCTATTGCGTGACGGTGGATTTTGAAAGTTTGGAGGATGGCGCAGTGACTGTGCGCGACCGCGACACGATGCGGCAGGAGCGGATCCAAATCGCGGAATTGGAAAGTTATTTCGGCAACAAGTTAAATTAATTAAATTTCAATAAAAATATGAATGTCCGACAAATCTATACAATGGCGATCGAATTGGGAGTGAAAAATGATTTGCGTCCCAAGCAGGATATCCAAAAGAAAATGGCACGCCTCAAAAAACAATATGAAAAATTAAGCAAGGAAGAAAAGAGTTTTTTCGACCAAGAAAGATTGACTAATCCGTATATGGACAGCCAAGTGCATTTCGATAGCGGTAAAAAAATCAAAAAAGTTTTGTCAGGCATCGATATCGATACTGGGGAGCTTATGATGGCCAGGGAGCTGGGAGTGGACGCGGTAATCGCGCACCATCCGACAGGCAAAGGACTGGTGTCTTTGGATGACGTGATGCATTTGCAAGCCGACGTACTTTCGCAATACGGCGTGCCGATCAATGTGGCGGAGAGCTTGATGCATGTGCGGATAAATGAAGTGTCGCGCGGAGTGAATCCAGTCAATCATTTCAAGACGCCGATGGCGGCGGAACTTTTGAAAATGAGTTTGGTGAATGTCCATACGCCGGCGGACAATATGGTGGCTACATTCTTGAAAAATCTGATAGAAAAAGAAAAGCCGGAATACGTGGATGAAATTCTGGAGCTTTTGGAAAAAGTTCCGGAATATGCGGAAGCCAAGAGGCAAGGGGTGGGGCCGACTTTGTTTGCCGGACAAAAACATAGCCGGGCTGGAAAAATCGCCGTTACGGAAATCACCGGCGGCACTGAAGGCAGTGAAAAGATATATGAGAAAATGTCACAGGCCGGGATAGGTACGGTCATAGCGATGCATCAGAGCGAAAAACATCGGGAAGCGGCGGAGAAAGCGCACATAAACGTGGTGATAGCCGGGCATATTTCGTCCGATTCGATCGGTATGAATCTGTTTCTGGATGAATTGGAAAAACAAGGGATTGAAATCGTGCCCTGCTCGGGCCTTATCAGGGTAAGTAGAAATAAGAATAATAAGAATAAATAAACCTATGCAGTATAAAAAAATTAAATTGAAAAACGGTTTGCGGGTCATTACCGCGCCGGTCAAGGGCACAGCCACAGCCACGGTGATGGTGATGGTGGGCGTCGGTTCGCGCTATGAGTCCGCGCGGGAAGCCGGACTGTCGCATTTCATCGAGCATATGCTGTTCAAGGGTACCCAAAAAAGGCCGACCTATTTGCAGATCGCCGAAGAGCTGGACGCGATCGGCGGGGAATCCAACGCTTTCACGGGCAAGGACAAGACCGCCTACTATGCCAAGGCGGATGCCAGGCATATCGGGACGGCGCTGGATGTCATCGCGGATATGTATTTGAATTCGACTTTGGAAGAGGCGGAAATAAAAAAAGAAAGCGGCACGATCATCCAGGAAATCAATATGTATGAGGATTCGCCGACGCGCAACGTGGGCAATATCTTCGAGCAACTGATGTACGCGGACAACCCTCTGGGCGGCGACATCGCCGGTAGCAAGAAAACCGTAGCGTCTTTCAAACGGAAGGATTTCATCGATTATATGGAACGGTTCTACGTAGCCAATGATACGGTGGTGTGCGTAGCTGGAAAGTTCGATGAGAAAAAAACCGTCGCGCAATTGGAAAAATATTTCGCCGGTATGCGCCGGGGTAAAAAGCCGGTTATGAAAAAGGTGGTTGAAAGCCAAAAAAAACCAGGACTGAAGATAAGGTTCAAAAAAACCGACCAGACCCATCTGGTGCTGGGCGTCCGGGCTTATGACGATAACCATAAGGACCGCTTCGTCCTGAGCGTGATGTCGGTCATCTTGGGCGGCAATATGAGCAGCCGCATCTTCGGGGAGGTACGCGAGAAACGGGGGCTGGCCTATTATGTCCGGACTAATGTCGATGCGTACCAGGATTGCGGTTATTTGGCGACTTCGGCCGGAGTGGAGCATAAGAATTTGGAATTGGCGGTCAAGACGATATTGGACGAATACAAGAAAATCGCGCTTGAGCCGGTTGTGGAAAGCGAGCTGCGAAAGGCCAAGGATTATATCAAAGGACGCAGCGTTATGAATCTCGAGTCTTCAGACGAGGTGGCGATGTTCTTGATCGAACAGGAGACCGACAAGAAAAAAATAATGACGATCAAGGAGATTTTCGCCAGGATTGACAAAGTGACGGCAGGTGACATACTGAGGGTGGCCAAGGATATTTTTCAAGAACAAAGGCTTAATCTGGCTATAATCGGTCCGCATAAGGACAACGATAAGATCCGCGAAGTTCTTAAATTCTAGTTTATATGGAAATTCCATCATTTAAGTTAGATTTAAAATTTTTAATTTCCAATTTTTAATTTTTAAATAATCATTCTAATTTTATAATGTTTAAAAATTACAAAAATTAAAAATTATAAACTTCATAAACATATGATCGAAAAAAGACAGGTGGAAATTTCTATGGGCGTGGTCTTCCGGACCGTCCTGCTTGTCATCGCCATCTGGTTTTTGTTCATGATCCGCGAAGTCCTGGCTTTGCTTTTTGTGGCGATCCTGATTGTGACGGCTATCGATCCGATAGTGGACCATCTGCAGAAGAAAAAAATTCCGCGGACTCTCGGCGTGTCGGCCGTGTATGCCGCTCTCGCTTTGCTGATAGTAGCGGCTGTTTCATTCATAATGCCGCCGCTCATCAGCCAATCGGCGGATTTCGCGGGCAAAATACCTTCCTATCTGCAGGGCATCGGCAGTTACACGGGCAGCGCGAACAGTTACTTCCACGATCACAGCATCGCCCTGAACGTGCAACAGATAGCTGACAGTTTGAACAATGAAATCGCCAGCCTGCCCCGGACGATATTTTCCGAAACGGTCGGTCTGGTGCATAATGTGATTTCCGTGATCATCGTCCTGGTGATGGCTTTCTATATGACCGTCAAGGAAGACGGCATCAAGAAGTTCATCATTTCGATCACACCGGAAAAACACAAAGACTACGCGGCTTCGCTGACCGACCGGGCGGAACTCAAAATCGGCAAATGGGTGCAGGGCCAATTTTTCCTGATGTTCATCATTTTCGTCATAGACTTTGTCGGTTTGTCCATAATCGGTATCCCGTATGCTTTGCCGCTGGCCATTTTTGCCGGCATTATGGAAATCGTGCCCTATGTCGGGCCGATCGTATCGGCTGTCCCCGGAATTATTTTGGGGCTGTTGATTTCGCCGATGACGGGCTTGATAACGTTGCTGTTGTATTTTTTCGCCCAGCAATTCGAGAGCCACATCGTCGTGCCGCAAGTGATGAAAAAAGCGGTCGGGCTCAACCCGATCGCGGTCATCCTGGCTTTGCTCATCGGCTTGAAGCTGGGCGGGATCCTGGGCGCCATTCTGTCCATACCGCTGGCGACCGTAGTCAGTGTTTTTGTAGAAGATATGATGAAAAAGGAATAGCTGCGGGAGATGGATTGAAAATCATCCCGGCTGTTTTTGCGAATGTTTTTTTGTCGGGCGGTTGAAAAAAAGCCGCGATTAAGCTAGACTGGATTTATGGATACTGGCATATTATATATCGTGGCCACGCCGATCGGAAACCTGGAGGATATCACCTTCCGGGCTGTCCGCGTTTTGGGCTCGGTCGATCTGGTGGTATGCGAGGACACGCGGGTGACCAGACGGCTTTTGGACCATTATGGGATCAAGACCCAAGCTGTTTCTTTTTATCGAAATTTGAAAAAAGGCGGAGCGGTCAAACCGGTGCCGAAGCTGGATTTTTTGATAAGCGAGATGGAGGCGGGTAAGAATTTAGCTTTGGTGACGGACGCGGGTACGCCGGGAATTTCCGACCCGGGCAACCAACTGGTAGCCGCGGCTGTCGCGGAACGGATTCCCGTCATTCCGGTGCCGGGCGTATCGGCGGTAACGACGCTGGCCAGCGTTTCCGGAATCGATCTGGGTGAATTCGTTTTTCTGGGTTTTCCGCCGCACAAAAAAGGCCGGGAAACTTTTTTTAAAAAAGTGGTGGAATTTTCTCTGCCAGTCATATATTATGAATCGCCGCACCGGGTTTTGAAAAATTTGGAATTGTTGCAAAAGCTGGAATCCGAAAAACGGATCATACTCGGACGCGAGCTGACCAAGATGTTTGAAGAGATAGTGCGCGGCTCGGTCTCCGAGGTTATGGGATATTTCCAGCAGAACCCAGGTAAAGTTAAAGGGGAATTCGTAATTATCGTATACTAAGTATGAAAAATAAGTTTTATATCACGACGCCGATATATTATGTGAATGCTAAGCCGCACATCGGCCATGCCTATACGACGATCGCGGCCGATGTTTTGGCGCGCTTCCAAAAACTGCAAGGCAAGGAAGTTTTCTTTTTGACCGGCACGGACGAGCACGGATTGAAAATCCAGAAGAAAGCGGCGGAGGCGGGAATGGCGCCGCAGCAATTCGTGGATGGGATTTCCGAAGAATTTAAAAGGCTATGGGAAGGTTTGGATATAGGATACTCCAGTTTCATACGGACGACGGACGAGGATCACGTGGAGACGGTGAAAAAAGTTTTGCAGGCGCTGTATGATCGTAAAGCCGTTAAAAAGGGATTGTATTCCGGATTATATTGTGTTGGCTGCGAGCTATTCAAAAGCAATAATGAATTGGTCGATGGCAAATGTCCCGATCATGATAGCGCTCCGGAACAGATGACGGAAGAATGCTGGGTGCTTAAAATGACTGAAAGGCAAAAAGAGCTTGTCGGAAAAATAACCAGCGATGAAATAAAAATACGGCCTCAAAAATATAAAAAAGAAATCCTTTCATTTTTGGAAAACAGGTTGGATGATGTTTCAATTTCAAGAAAGAACGTTTCTTGGGGGATTCCGCTCCCGTTCGATCCCGGCCAAACTTCGTATGTTTGGATCGACGCTTTCCTGAATTATCTGACCGGACTTGGTTGGAACGGAGATTTGGATGATATCCCGGATGAATGGCCGGCGGATGTCCAGCTTATGGGCAAAGACATAATACGGGTGCATGCCACTATTTGGCTGGTGATGTTGATGCATTTGGATATGGAACTTCCAAAGGAAATTTTCGTGCACGGACATATTTTGTCAGGCGGGAAAAAGATGAGCAAGACCTTGGGCAATGCGATCGCCATCGAGGAGATGATCGGAAAATTCGGAACGGACGGCACGCGCTATCTTTTGTTATCCGCCGGTCCGTTCGGAGAGGATGTTGATGTGACGATGGAAAGGCTGGTTGAAAAATACAATGCGGATTTGGCCAACGGCTTGGGGAATCTTGTTTCAAGAGTCGTGAAGTTAAGTGAAAACTTGGATATTTTGAAGACGATGGATAGGCAGCTTGAATCTGTCGAAAAGGAAAACATCCGAGTTTTTATGGATAATCTTAATTTCGATGCGGCTTTGATTGAAATTATGGGCAGGATTTATAAGGCTAATAAGTATATTACTGATAAAGAGCCGTGGAAAATTGCCAAGGAAAATCAGGCGGAATTTTTAGCTGTTATGACGATATCAAAAATAGATTTGTGGGAAATCGCTTATCTTCTTGAGCCTTTCATGCCTGAAACATCCGAAAAAATCAAAAAAGCCTTGGAAACTAAACAAGCGGAAATCCTATTTCCGCGCATTAAATAAACTTCCATCCAGTATGGAAGAAAAATAAAAATGAGAAAAATAAAAATATATCCGGTTTTGGCCGCGTTGCTGGCCATGGTTTTTTCCGGCCAGGCGTCTTTGGCCGCGACGACTGTCAATTACGGGACGACCACTTTTTTTTCCGATGAGAAAGATGTCAAGCCGCCGGTCGAAAAACCTATATATGATATCGGCGTCAGGGGCGGAAAAGAGCCTGGCGACGACGGTAGCAGTGATGGCGGCGATGACGGGTCGTCATCCGGTTCTGGCGGCAGCCTGTTTGACCAGGTCATCACCGGAGTGGGTTCGTTTTTCAGCGGTTCATCGGCTTCGGACAACTCCTCGGAAGGATCGCTTTTCGATCTGCAGAAAGATTTCGGCCGGGACGCGGATGGCAATTTGGTCGATATGGGAGAATTCATCATGGGCGCCAGGGGCGAAAGTTATGAAAATATGGATGCGGATGATATTGACGGCTACAACAGTCGGATTGCCGACAAATTCAATTTCAAAGATAATGTCTCCGTGTCGGCACCTAAAAAAAGCAAGCTCTTATTCACCAATATCGTCGTTCCGGTCGATCTGACAACCCAGTACGTCATAATAATAATGGTGATATTGATCGCGGTCGGTTTGGCAGTCGGATATTATTTTTGGAAAAAAGAAATGGAAAAAATGAACAGGAAACCCAAAGAGGAGAATTATGATTGATACCCATTCGCATCTTGATGACAAACAGTTTGACGGCGACCGCGAAGAAGCCATCTTGCGGGCTTTTGCCGGTGGCGTGGAAAAAATCATCAATGTCGGCGCGGATCTGGACGGTAGCATACGGTCGGTCGGTTTGGCCGGTGAAAATGGAAATATTTTCGCGGCGGTCGGTTTGCATCCGCATGAATTCAATGTCGGCAACCGGCAACCGGCGGCCGAGATCCAAGAACAAGTCGGGAAGTTGCGGGATTTGGCACGGAATAGGAAAGTTGTGGCGATCGGCGAGATCGGCTTGGATTATTTCAGCCATAGCGGAGGAGGGATAACGGAAGCGCAGAAAAAAAACCAGCAAACAGGGTTCATCGCCCAATTGGAATTGGCCCGGGAGCTTGATTTGCCGGTTATCATCCATTGCCGCGCTTCAAAAGACGATCATACTGATGCCTACGAGGATGTCTATGGGATAATCAACGCTGCGCGATACACGCTCCATAATATGCGGGCGGCTTTCCATTGTTATGGCGGGAGTTTGGAGTTTACAAAAAAAATCCTGTCGGAAGGAAATATATTTTTTTCTTTTACGGGAAACATTACCTATGCCAAAACAGGCTCAGAATCAATCGAGGTGTTGAAGGCTATTCCGCTGGAGCGGATGATGTTGGAAACCGATTGTCCATACCTGGCTCCCGTACCGCATCGGGGGGAGCGCAATGAGCCGGCATATGTCGCCTATGTGAAGGAAAAAATCGCAGAAATAAAGGGAATTTCAGTCCAAGAAGTCGACCGGATTACGACGGGAAACGCCGAATCATTTTTTAAATTCAAACAGGATGCTTGAGTTATCCGGAGGATTTTCAAAGAAAATTTTCAAGTGGTTGACTTTTTTTAAATTTTACGGGAAAATAGACAGTGATGTTGCTTTTCTAGGTGCAGACATATTAAAAGCGAAATAATGGGTAAGGAAATCAAGGAGGACAACGGATTTTCCGCTTTGTCACTGGCTTGGGAGCTCGGCTATTCGATTGCCGTGCCGCTGGTGGTCTTGGCTCTGGCCGGAAGGTTTTTGGATAAGAAACTGGATACTTCGCCGTTTCTTTTGCTGGCCGGCATACTTGTTTCAATCTTCATTTCGTCGTATATGGTCTATAAAAAAACAACTGATATAATGGATAGAAAATAATGGAAATTTCACTGGCGCCAGAAATAATATTCCACATCGGATCTTTTCCGGTCACCAACTCCCTTTTGATGACGCTTGTTTTGAGCGCGATCATCATCTTGGCTTCCCTCAGTCTCCGGAACAAATTGAAACTTGTGCCCAAGGGCTTCCAAAACATATTCGAATATGTCGTGGAGGCTTTTTTGGATCTGATCGACAGTGTCACGCAAAACCGCGAGCAGACCCGTAAATTTTTTCCGATCGTGATGACTATCTTCCTGTTCGTAATCCTTTCCAATTGGATCGAGCTTGTTCCCGGATTGGGGACGATCGGTATCAATGAGGAGCATCATGGCAAAATGATCCTAGTCCCTTTCATCCGGAGCGCCTCGGCTGATTTGAACGTGACGCTGGCCATCGCGCTCATCTCGGTTTTTACGGCGCAGTTTATGGGCATCGCCGCTATCGGAGCAGCCAGATACGCGGGCAAATTTTTTGTGAATCCTTTGCGCAGACCCTATTTTATAGGGACTTTCGTGGGGATTTTGGAATTGATCAGCGAGGTGGCCAAAATTATTTCCTTTTCCTTCCGTCTTTTCGGGAATATTTTTGCCGGCGAAGTGCTTCTGATCGTGATGTTGAACCTGGTCCCGTATTTTGTTCCGCTGCCCTTCCTATTTCTGGAATTGTTCGTCGGATTCGTGCAGGCACTGGTTTTCGCGATGTTGACGCTGGTATTTTTGAAGATGGCGGTGACGGCGCACGACCATTAGACCGGATTGTCGGACGGCTAAGTCGCCGGATTGCCAAAGCAATCCGACGATATAGCGGTTTAATAATTAATTTTTTTAACAAACTTTCCAGCGTCCAAGGATCATGAAGCAAATACGTGACTTGGGTGATTGGAAAACGCAAAAAACAATATGGAAACAGAGGCAATGAAATCCCTTGCGGCTGCGATTGCGATCGGAGTCGGAGCGATCGGACCGGGGCTTGGCATCGGTATGCTGGCTTCCAAAGCGATGGAATCGATCGGTCGGAATCCGGAGGCGACTTCGAAGATACAGACCGCTATGATTCTGGCTATCGCTTTTACGGAGGCTATCGCGATTTACGCGCTGGTGGTGGCATTGATCATCAAATTCGTCTAATCAGTGGATGGAGAGCAGCGAACAGCGGATAAATTTCCTGTTCGCTGGCCCCCGGCCATTGGATGTCGTAAAAATTAACTATAAAAAAATGGAACTATTGCATAATTTGGGAATCGACGGCAGATTGCTGCTTGCGCAGCTTATCAATTTCATAATCTTGCTGGCCGTGCTGTATAAATTCGCCTATGGTCCGGTTTTGAAAATGTTGGAGGAGCGGACGAAAAAAATCGAAAAAGGATTGAAGGATGCCGAGGAATCACAAAAGAAATTGGCTGAGATTTCGGAAAAAGAGGCGGCGGTCCTGGTGGAAGCCAGAAAAAACGCCCAGCAGATAATCAAGAAATCGGAAGAATCCGCCGTCAAGAATGCGGAAGATATCGTGGCGTTAGCCAAAGAGCAGTCGGACAGGTTGCTGGAACAGGCCCAGAGGCAAATCGAGCAGGAGAAGGCCAAAATTATGGCGGAAGTCAAAGCGGAAATCGCCGGATTGGTAGTGGCGGCGACCGGAAAAATCATCGGCGAAAAGCTGGATGCCGAGAAGGACCGGGAATTAATCAATCGAAGCATAAGATAATGCGTTTATCAGCTAACCAATATGCGAAAGCCTTGTATGTGGCAACTAAGGATAAATCCCAGGAAGAGGTTGATTTGACGGTGGGGAATTTCCTGAAGCTTTTGCGAAAAAATGGACAGATGAAATCGGCAGGAAAGATTTTGGAAAAATTCTCGGCCATTTGGAACGGAGAAAATGGGATTGTCGAAGCGGAGGTGACCAGCAGGAAGGAACTGGACAAGGCGTCACAGGACGCAATCAAGGAATTCATAGCGGAAAAATACGCGGCCAAAGAAGTGACGATTGACAATATTGTCGATGAAAAAATCCAGGGCGGAATAATAATCAGGATCGGGGATGAATTGATCGATGCTAGCGTGCGGAGAAGATTGGCGGATCTAAAGAACAGTTTAGGAGCTTAGGCGTTTCCGATAACCAGCCGCCTGTTAAGTCATTATTTTAAAATAATTTAAATAAATTTATGAATACGAAGGATTATATCGTAGATCAGCTGAAAAAACAATTGGAAAATTTTGAAACCGTGACGCAGACTGAGAAAGTCGGGACGGTGGTGGAAGTCGGGGATGGCGTGGCGAAAATTTCCGGGTTGTCTGACGCTATGGCCAGTGAGATGTTGGATTTTGGCAATGGAATTTTCGGCGTGGCCCTTAATTTGGAAGAAGGTGCAGTGGGTGCGATGATTCTGGGCGCCTATGAAGGCATCAAAGAGGGTGATGTCGTAAAATCGACCGGTAAGATATTGTCGGTGCCAGTGGGGGATATGATGATCGGGCGGGTGGTAAGTCCGTTGGGGGAAGCGATCGACGGCAAAGGCGAAATCAAATCCGAAACATATTATCCGGTGGAAAAAGTCGCGCCGGGAGTCATCACTAGGAAATCGGTAAGCGTGCCGGTGCAAACCGGTATCAAGGCGATCGACGCGGTCATTCCGGTAGGACGAGGCCAGAGGGAGCTTATCATCGGGGACAGGCAGACCGGAAAAACGGCGGTGGCGATCGACGCGATCATCAACCAAAAAGGACAGGACCTGGTTTGTATCTATGTGGCTATCGGCCAAAAGGAATCGAAAATCGCGAGGATCGTAGCGGAATTGGAGAAACGCGGCGCGATGGATCATACCATTATGGTGGTGGCGGGCGCTTCTGATCCGGCAGCTATGTCGTTTATCTCTCCGTATGCCGGTTGTGCGATGGGCGAATATTTTTTGGATAAGGGTAAGGATGTCTTGATAATTTACGATGATTTGAGCAAGCACGCCTGGGCTTATCGCCAGATTTCTTTGATTTTGCGCCGGCCGCCGGGACGCGAAGCTTATCCGGGAGACATCTTCTATTTGCACTCCCGGCTCTTGGAAAGATCGGCGCGCTTGAACGAGAATTATGGCGGCGGCTCGATTACGGCTTTGCCGATAATTGAAACGCAGGCTGGCGACGTATCGGCCTATATCCCGACCAATGTCATCTCCATTACGGACGGACAGATTTATCTGGAAACGGACCTTTTCTACAAAGGTATCCGCCCGGCGCTGAATGTCGGGTTGTCTGTTTCGCGCGTGGGTTCCGCGGCGCAAACCAAGGCGATGAAAAAAGTTGCCGGGAAGCTCCGCCTTGATCTGGCGCAGTTCCGCGAATTGGAAGCTTTCGCCCAATTCGGATCTGACCTGGATGAAAATACCCGCCGCCAAATCGAGCGCGGAAGAAGGACGGTGGAAATCTTGAAACAGGACCAATATGAGCCGATGGCGATGCAAAACCAGGTGGCCATCCTCTATGCCTTGACCAATGGATTTCTGGATGACGTGGCGGTGGAAAGAGTGAAAGCTTGGGAAAACGATTTCCATAAATATTTGAAATCCAATTCGAAAGAATTATTGGAAATGATTTCGGAAAAGAAGGAATTGTCTGAAGACGTGGTGGTAAGTTTGGAAAAGGCGATCAAGGAATTCAAAGAAACTTATCAATAAAATTTTTAATTTTATAAATACCCGCCTGCCGGCAGGCAGGAATCTAAATTTTTTAATTTAAAAACTCCGGTTTAAAAATTTGAGTTTAGAAAATTATTTAAAAATTACAAAATTTAAAATTATAAAATTATGGCTAGTACGCGCGACATCAGACGACGCATCAAATCCGTCGGCAATACCCAAAAAATAACCCGGGCGATGGAGATGGTTTCGGCTGCCAAAATGAGGAAATCGGTAGCGAGCGTTTTGGCGATCCGGCCGTATGCCCATGCCGCCTGGAGCGTCCTGACCAACTTGTCGCGGGCTTTCGCGGAGCACAGGTCGGGGCTGTTGGAGGTGCGCAAGGTGCGGCGGGTCTTAGCCATCGCCATAACGTCGAACAAAGGTTTGTGCGGGGCGTTCAATGCGCAGATATCAAAAAAGATACGCGAAGAAATCGCCCATCCGGAAAATTTGAGCATCAACAGGATCGGGGATGAAAAAATAATATCTAAAGCCGAAGAGATCGAAGTTGATTTCATCACGGTCGGAAAGAAGGGGGAAAGCGTGGTGCGCAAGGCTGGCAAGGACATCATCGCTTCCTTTAATGGTCTGACCTACCTGCCGAGAATCGATGACGTGCGTGTCATAAGCAAGATCGTGATGGATGATTATTTGGCTAAGAAATATGACAAAGTGGTGGTTTTTTATACGGACTATGTTTCGGCGATGAGCCAGCAGACGAAAGTCCGCCAGCTTCTGCCGATTTCCAAGATAGATCTGGAGAAACAAATCGCCGCAATGGACGTGTTGGCGAAAGAATACGGACTGGATGAGCCGATAAGGGAATACAAGGTTGAGCCGGATCCAGAAACCGTTTTGGAATATATTTTGCCGCGGTTGATCGAGATGCAGATTTATCATGCGATTTTAGAGTCCAACGCTTCCAAGGAATCGGCAAGGATGATGGCGATGCGGGGGGCGACGGAAGCGGCCGGAGAGATGCGCGACGATCTGACATTCGCCTATAACCAGATTCGGCAGATGAAGATTACGCAGGAAATCGCGGAAATCAGCGCTGGGCGCGCTGCTTTGGAAGAATAAGTCGCAAGCAGTAAATTTAAATAAATTTAAAATCTTAAATAATATGAAGAATACAGGGAAAATTATTCAAATCATCGGGCCGGTAGTCGATGTTGAATTCGCGGATGGCCTACCACGGATCTATGACGCGCTGGAAATCAATCTGGGTGGCAAAGAGCGGTTGGTACTGGAAACCCACCAGCATATGGGTGGCAACAAGGTGCGGGCGGTAGCGATGGGTTCGACTGACGGACTTAAGCGCGGTATGGAAGTAGCGGATACCGGAGCGGCGATTTCTGTGCCGGTCGGCGCCGGGGTTTTAGGCCGTATGTTTAATCTTCTAGGTGAAACGATCGATGGAATCGACGCGGAAGTGAAGATGGAAAGGAAGGATCCGATCCATCGCGATGCGCCAAGTTTCGCGGAGCAATCGACGCAGGCGGAAATTTTGGAAACTGGCATCAAAGTCATCGATCTCATCTGTCCTTTCGTGAAGGGTGGAAAAGTCGGATTGTTCGGTGGAGCCGGAGTGGGCAAGACCGTGGTTATCCAGGAGTTGATCCGCAACATCGCTTCAGAACATGGGGGCTATTCGATTTTTGCCGGTGTGGGAGAGCGGACTCGTGAGGGAAATGACTTATATCATGAAATGAAAGAATCAGGCGTGCTAGATAAAACAGCCTTGGTGTTTGGCCAGATGAATGAACCGCCGGGAGCCCGCCAGCGCGTGGCATTGTCCGCTTTGACGATGGCGGAATATTTCCGTGATACCGAGGGCAAAGACGTGTTGTTTTTCGTAGATAATATTTTCCGTTTCACCCAGGCTGGATCCGAAGTGTCGGCGCTCTTGGGGCGCATCCCGTCAGCTGTGGGATATCAGCCGACTTTGGCTGAGGAAATGGGACGGTTGCAGGAGCGCATCACTTCGACCAAGAAAGGTTCGGTTACTTCAGTCCAAGCGGTGTATGTGCCGGCTGATGACTTGACTGATCCGGCGCCGGCGACGACTTTCGGACATCTGGACTCGACCGTCGTGCTTTCGCGAGGTCTTTCCGAATTGGGAATCTATCCGGCAGTCGATCCGCTGGATTCCAGCTCGACGATCCTGGATCCGAAAATCGTCGGCGAAGAGCATTATGCGGTAGCGCGCGGCGTGCAGAAAGTTCTGCAGAGATACAAGGATTTGCAGGACATCATCGCCATTCTGGGTATGGAAGAATTGTCAGATGAAGACAAAGTGACCGTGGCGCGGGCCAGAAAAATCCAGAAATTTTTGTCGCAGCCGTTTTTCGTGGCAGAACAATTCACGGGGACTCCCGGAAAATATGTGAAATTAGCGGATACCATCAAATCGTTCAAAGCGATTTTGGCGGGAGAGTATGATGAACTTCCGGAGCAGGAATTCTATATGAAAGGCATGATAGACGAAATAAAAAAATAAAACATTTTTTATTTCGCAATTTTAAATTATAAATTTGAAATTTTAAATCAATATTAAATTTATAAATGTTTAAATAATTAAAAATTTATCCATTTGGATTTCATTTTAAATTTAAAATTGAAAATTTAAAATTAATTTTATGAGTTTACGAATAAAATTCAAGATCGTCACTCCCGAGAAAACCGTTTTTGAAGCGGAAGTTTCCCAAGCGACCCTGCCGGTGACGGACGGGGAGGTTACGATCCTGCCTAACCATAGGTCATATATCGCTTCGCTCAAAGCCGGGGAGATATGTTTGAAGACGGATACTGGAGATGTGTGTATGGCTGTTTCCGGGGGCTTCATCGAATTCAACCAGAACGGCTTGGTAGTATTGGCTGATACGGCGGAGCGAGCCGAAGAAATCGACATTGAGCGGGCTGAAGAGGCGAGGAAGCGGGCGGAAGAATTGAAGAAAGAAAAAATCGAAATGGATGATAGCGAATATGCGCGCGTGGCGGCGGCCATCGAAAAAGAGCTAGCCAGAATCAAGGTCGGCAGGAAGCAACGTACGCGGCATGGTATGAAAATAGACCAATAAGGGTTTTTATCGCAGGAGCTTGCCAGGAAATAGTGGCGGGTGTATAATTTTTTTTGGAATAAAATATTGCCGGCGTCTGTTGGAAAAACTCTCGCGACAAGATGGATTTTCCAAATCGGGGCCGATCTTAAAAAATCATCAGATGGTTTTTTAATTTGTGCCGAAACCGTTTTTTTAATTAAATTTCATATATGCGCTTGCGCATTTACCTCGGCCGATACCGTTCCGGCGCGACACGAAGATCGCACTAGTTTAAATTCGTTCGCGCCTCGACAGCGCCTCCCGCAGGCAAACACGCAAACACTGACACACAAATGGACAGCAAAAAAGATATCAAAAAAACCCTGATGCCGTTGGTCTTAGCCAATCTTAAACCGGCCGTTACGGTAGCGATCGTTTCCGTTCCGTTATCCATCGCCCTCTCCATCGCTTCGGGAGCGGGTCCGGTACCGGGAATAATCACCGGATTTTGGGCGACGATCATAGCGGGAATTTTCGGCGGCAGCCATTATAATGTCGTAGGTCCGGCCGGAGCATTGACTTCCATCCTTTTTGCCGTGGCGGCCGGCTCGATCGTAGGCATTACCGGACCCTGGGTGTTGCCGGTTTTGGCGGTGACGAGCGGGCTGATGATCTTGGCCGCCTATTTCCTAAGAGGTGAAAGGTATCTGAAATATATCCCGTCCAGCGTGGTTTTGGGATTTTCAGCCGGCGTGGCCGTTTCAATCGCTTCGACCCAGATCAAGGAGGCTTTCGGACTGACATTCGTCCGCACGCACGGCGAGGTCTTGCGCGATGTTTTCATCCTGATGCAAAACATCTTTTCGGCGGACTGGGTGACCTTCTCAGTTTTTTTAGGCGGATTTATTTTTCTATTGGTCTGGAAAAAAACAGTGAAATCCTTTCCGGGCGTCATACCGCTTGTGGTTTTCGGGATGATTTTCGGTTTCGCGACGCGCGACACCGCTCTGGCTTCCCATATCCCGACCATCGCCGACCGTTATCAAAATTTGCATTTCTCACTTTTTTCTTTTCCGGAAATATCCAACTTGCCCCGCCTGTTCCATGATTTGCAAACGACCCTGGGGATCATAAAAATATCGGCCTTGATCGCGGTGGTGGCGATTTTGGAAACCTTGATAACGGCGCGCGTGGCGGACAAGTTGACCGGTACGCGTTTTGATGAAAAGAAGGAAATGAAAGGTTTGGCGTTGGCCAACATCACCTCGGGCATTATGGGCGGCTTGCCGGCGACGGGAGTTTTCGTGCGCACCGGGCTCAATATCAAGTCAGGCGCCAAGCATAGTGTGTCTGCGATTATCGCGGGCATCCTTACGGGTATCGGGGCGATCATCTTTTTCCCAGCCTTGCAATTTATTCCGATGGCGATTATCGCGGCTATCCTATATATGACCGCCTTAGGGCTCATCGAGGTCAGCCAATTCAAAACTATGCTGAAGAATAGCCGGGAGGATTTTTTGATTGCGATGTCCGTGGCTGTGCTCATATTGATTTTTGATGCCGGAGTCGCCATCGGAGTCGGCAGTCTGATCGCCCTCATCCTCTTTATCGAAAGGACCAGCAATGGCAATGCCGAACTGCTCTTGAATTTGGACGGCAAGCTGATCAAGAAGACGACCAGCGGCAAAATCGGCCTCATTGAAGATGATTATGATACGGTCGTGTATAGTATCGCCGGCTTCTGTTCTTACTTGGACGCGCAAACGCACGCCAGCCGTTTACTCAAGATGGTGAAAAATAATCCGCACCTGCACACGATCGTTTTGCGGATGCGCAATATCTATCATTTCGATATCGATGCCATCGAGTCTATCGCATACGCCATCAAGGAATTGGAAAAAAGGAATATCCGCGTAGCCATCTCGTCGTGCTCGGAAGATTTGGAAAATCGCCTCGTTGGCCACTGCGCCTATAAGGCATTTGATGCTCTCAAGGAAAGCGGCTTGTTCTTCCCGAAATCAAGCATCGCCGTTGAATATTTCCGGCAGAAGGACGCTGTCGCTTGAGGCATCCAGGTAGCTTTTAAAAGAACCGGGCATCCAAGCCCGGTTTTTGTTTTTTTAGTTCGGTGTTATAATGGATAGCATAAGATGATTAATAAAAACCAATGGAAAAAATCAAAAAAATAATCGTCGGCGTAGCTGTTTTTATAATCCTTCTGGCTGCGGTCGTGGCGGTCTTGGGCGTAACCAGAAAAAATACGCCGGGCGCAAATGATGTGATGCGGAATGGAACCGGGATGTCTGATGGCGGCTTTGCTTTCCCGGCAAGCGATTCCGTGGCGCCGATGCAAAAAGCGTTGCCGGAGTCGGCGGGTATGATGTCGTCAGAGACGATGATGCTGGACGATGTTTCGGGCGGCGGTTTGCCGATGGGTGACAGGCGGGTCGTCAAGACCGGTCACTTGGACTTGAAGGTGAATGACGCTGATAGCGCGGCGGAAAAAATTTCACAAATCGCGAAAAGCAACGACGGGGACGTGCAGACTTCCAGTTTTTATGAGAATACCAAGGGCATCAAGAGCGGAACGGTGGCAGTGAAGGTGCCGGTGGATAATTTCGAAAGGGCTTTTGCCGAGATCAAGGCAGTTGCGACGCTGGTGGTGCGCGAATCGGTTTCCGGACAAGACGTGACGGAAGAATATAGCGATTTGCAGGCGCAACTTAAAAACAAGCAGGCTGAAGAGCAGTCCTTTTTGAAAATTCTGGATATGTCCGGTAAAATCAGCGACATTTTGGATGTAACCCGGGAGCTCTCCAGGGTCAGGGGCGAAATTGAGATGTTGCAGGGTCGCCTGAGGTTTATGGATTCGCAAACCGATATGTCAACCATAGTCGCCAGTCTGACCGAGGACGCGGAAGTGACCTTTTCCGATTCCTGGCGGCCATGGCAAGTGGTTAAGGAAACCTTTAACGCCCTCTTCAAGGATATCCAAGGGTTTGTAAATTTCGTTATCGTGTTGGTCATCCGCATCATCCCGCTGGCCGTCCTTTCCGTAATCACCCTCGCTTTAATGTACTGGATTGGCAGAAAGATATATTCCAGAGTGAAAAAATAATCAAGCGAAAAACTATGTCAGACGCAAAATTTTATTCGCCGGAAATAATCAGAAAATACGATGAGGCCCGCAGGCGGGTTGAAGATCTTCGCAGATCGGATACTTCGTATGCCGATTCGGTGCGTGATCTGGCTAAGAGTGAGGATAAGTTTCGGAAAGAGTATCGGAAAGACGGTCTCCCGGAAGAGCTTATCGGAAAATACGCCGACAAATACACCACTTTGAATCTGGAAAAATACGAAGCGCAAAAATCAAATTGGATCGACGGCTTGACCGGCCTTAGGAATAAGGAGGCGCTGTACGGGGAGATGCCCGGCTTGATGAGTTTGGAAAAACGCAATGGCCATGATTGTTCGATCCTGATGGTCGATTTGGACCATTTCAAGGAGATAAATGATGTCCACGGACATCTGGCCGGGGATCAAGCCCTGAAAATAGTCGCCGATATTATCCGCGGCTCGGTTCGAAAATCAGATCTGGTATATCGTTTCGGCGGAGAGGAATTTCTGGTCGCTTTGTGCAATACCGATAGCCGGACATCCTGGGAAATCGCGGAAAAAATCCGGGAAAGCATTGAAAAAGTCAGCATTATCGTGCTTGACGAAGATGGTAACCAACAGGCCCTCAAAAAAACTATGAGTATCGGTTGTGCAGGAACCGATCAGCTCGGAATGTGGAAACACACGACGGATGACAATGTCAAAGACGCTCTGGAAGAACTGATCCAAAAGGCGGACAGTTCCCTGTATAAAGCGAAAAATACCGGCCGGAACCAAGTCGTCGTTTTTGACCCGGGCAATGAAAATGAATAGTAAGAGCGGGCTTCAGGCGCCAATCCGGTCGTCAAAAACCTTCATTTTAGAAGGTTTTTTCGTATTTCCTGCTTCCTTGAAAAAAACCCGAAAGTAGGCTAAAGTAGGGTAGTAATAAGGGAAACATATGGAGCAATATAAATCACGGGAAATCGAAGCCAAATGGCAGGGATATTGGGAAGCGCATCCGGAACTGTGCCAGGCAAATGACAGCTCGGATAAGCCAAAAAAATACATTTTGGATATGTTTCCGTACCCTTCGGCGGCTGGTTTGCACGTCGGCCATGTGGAAAGTTATACGGCTACGGATATCGTTTCGCGTTATTGGCGGGCGAAAGGCTTCAATGTCTTGCACCCGCAAGGCTGGGACGCTTTCGGTCTGCCGGCGGAAAATTATGCGATTAAGACCGGCGTGCATCCGGATTTCGTGACGCATGAAAATATCAAGAACTTTACCCGGCAAATAAAATCATTAGGAATGTCTTATGATTGGTCGCGGGAAATCGACACCTCAAGCCCCGAATATTATAAATGGACGCAATGGTTCTTTTTGTTCCTGTATGAAAACGGTTTGGCCTATAAAAAGAAAGCCAAGGTGAACTGGTGCGAATCTTGTCAGACGGTTTTGGCCAACGAACAGGCGGAAGGCGGGATTTGTGAACGGTGCAAGAATCCCGTGGTGCAGAAAGATTTGGAACAGTGGTTTTTCAAGATCACGGATTTTATCGAACAGAATAAAAACACCGCCGGACTTTTGGAAGGCTTGGATAAATTGGATTGGCCGGAATCCATCAAAGCGGCGCAAAGGAACTGGATCGGCAAATCCGAAGGATCCGAGATTGATTTTAAGATAGTCGGTTCAAATTTGAAAATAAAAGTGTTTACGACAAGGATTGATACGATTTTCGGTTGCACTTATTGCGTGGTTGCCCCTGAACATAAAACCATTCAAGAATTAAAAGGGCGGATTGAAAATTGGCCTGAGGTTGAGGGGTATATTGAAAAAACCAAAAGTAAAACCGACTTGGACAGGATGGAGGCCAAGGAAAAAACCGGTGTCGAAGTCAAGGGTGTCAAAGTTGTGAATCCCTTCAACGATGAAGAAGTCCCGCTTTTCATCGCGGACTATGTCTTGGCGCAATACGGCACGGGAGCCGTGATGGCCGTGCCGGCGCATGACGAACGGGATTTCGAATTCGCGAAGAAATATGATCTGCCGATAAAAAAAGTCGTTTCACCCGAAAGAATTCCTATGGGGAAAGATTGTTTTACGGATGACGGGATATTGATAAATTCCCAAGAATTTGATGGTCTGAAATCGGAAGAAGCGCGGGAAAAAATGACAAAGTGGCTGGAAGAAAAAGGACTGGGTAAAAAAGTTATAAATTACAGATTACGCGATTGGCTGGTGAGCCGGCAGAGGTATTGGGGCGCACCGATCCCGATCATCTATTGTGAGAAATGCGGCGAGGTAGCGGTGCCGAAGGAGGATTTGCCGGTGGTTTTGCCGACGGATGTCGATTTTAAACCGACGGGCGAATCGCCATTGGCCAATTCGAAATCATTCCATGAGGTGAAATGTCCGAAGTGTGGCGGGGAAGCGCGCAGGGAGTCGGATACGATGGACACTTTCGTTTGTTCCAGTTGGTACTATTTCCGCTATGCCGACCATGTGAATGATGAAGAATTCGCGGCCAAAGAAAAAATCCAGAAATGGTTGCCGGTCGATTTGTATGTCGGCGGCGCGGAGCACGCGGTGTTGCATCTGTTGTATGCCAGATTTTTCACGAAAGCTTTGCACAATTTAGGATACATCGATTTTGATGAACCGTTTTTGAAACTGCGCAACCAAGGTATGATTATGGCGGAAGACGGAAGGAAGATGTCTAAGTCGTTGGGCAATGTGGTCAATCCGGATGACGCGGTGGCCGGGTTCGGAGCCGACAGCCTCAGGATATTTGAGATGTTTATGGGACCGCTTGAGGATGCCAAGCCGTGGAACACGCAAGGTATCGTGGGGGTGCGGAGATTCCTTGAAAGGATCTGGCGGTTGCAGGAAAAAATTACCGATGAGGAAAGCAAAGGCGTCCGAGCGCTGGTACACAAGACGATCAAAAAAGCCGGCGAGGATATCGAGATGATGAAATTCAATACGGCCATTTCCGCGATGATGATCCTGGTGAACGAGGCTGAAAAAAACGGGATAGCCAAAGATAGTTACGGATCATTCGTGAAAATCCTTGCCCCGTTCGCTCCGCATATCGCGGAAGAAATCTGGGAAAAATTGGGTAACGCGGAAAGCATCTTTGCTTCCGCTTGGCCGGACTACGATTCCGGGCTCATCAAGGACGAAGAAATCAATCTGGTGGTCCAGGTTAACGGGAAGATGCGCGATATGCTGAAAGTCGGTGCGGATATCGGCCAAGACGGGGCCAAGGCTGCCGCATTGGAAAGCGAAAAGATAAGGGTCCATGTCGCCGGCAAAGAAATCAGAAAAATAATTTTTGTGCCAGGGAAGCTTTTGAACATAGTCGTCTAATCTTTAATTGCACCATTATGCAAGTAGTAATTTTGGCAGCGGGGCGGGGGAAGCGGATGAAAGATCTGACTAACGGGATTCCGAAGCCGATGTTAAAAATAAAAGGCAAGCCGATTTTGGAGCATAAGATAAACGCCTTGCCGAAAGAAATCAAGGAAATCGTCTTCGTAGTCGGTTATTATGGCGAATATATAATGAACCATTTCAGGCGCTATTTCAACGGCCGCAAAGTCACTTATGTCTTCCAAACCGATCTGAACGGCACCGGCGGGGCCCTTTTTTTGGCCAGAAGCGTTTTGAGAGATAAATTTCTGGTCATGATGGGGGATGACTTGTACCACAAAAAAGATATCCAGGCCCTGATCAAGCACAAGCTGGCTGTCTTGGGTCGGGAAGTGGAAGATGTGAGCAAATTCGGAATTATCAAGACCAATCAAAGCGGGCATATGGTGGAAATCGTGGAAAAACCGAAACGTTCCAAAGATAAACTGGCGAATACGGGCGTGTATGTGATCAGCAAAGAGATATTCAATTATGATCTGGTCCCGATCGGCGGCGGGGAATTCGGTTTGCCGCAAACCTTGGCCAAGATGGCTAAAGACCACGCGGTCAAAGTCGAAAAAGCGACGGTCTGGCACGCCATCGGCAGTCCGGATGATTTGGCTGCAGCCGAGAAAGTTATCCATAAATTCGTTTGATTATGAAGAAGAAAAAAATAGTGACGATCGGCGGAGGCACCGGAAGTTTTATGCTGTTATCGGGGCTCAAGAAATACCAGGTCGATCTTTCGGCGATCGTTTCAATGGCGGATGACGGCGGGTCGACCGGAGTGCTGCGGGATGAGCTCGGGGTTTTGCCTCCGGGAGACGTGCGCCAATGCTTGGTGGCCTTGAGTGATTCGTCCGAAACGCTGCGCAGACTTTTGAATTATCGTTTTGAGGAAGGCGGTCTCAAGGGGCATAGTTTCGGCAACCTGTTTTTGTCGGCTTTGGAAAAGATTAGCGGCAGTTTTTCGCGGGGAGTGGAGGAAGCTATGCATATATTGAATGTGCGCGGACAAGTGATACCGGTTACCGACCAAGACGCCAAGCTATATCTGGAAACCACGGACGGTTGTATTTTTTCCGGTGAGAATGAGATTAACCATAGCGATTTCAGTCCCGGAAAAATTAAAAAAATATATTTCAACCCTAAAATCAAAGCTAATAAGAAGGCATTGAAATGCATAAAGGAGGCTGATGTCATCGTGATCGGACCGGGCAACCATTTTTGCAGCATCCTGCCGAATTTTTTGATCAGCGATTTTTCCGAGGCCATCCGCAAATCGAAAGCCAAGGTCATATATAATTGCAACCTGACCAATAAGAAAGGACACACGGACGGATTAGATGTGGATGACTATGTGGATTCGATCAACGGATTTATCGGCAAGGATCGGATCGACTACGTCACTTTCAACGTGAAGAAACCTTCGCGTGAGCTGATGGAAAAGTATGAAAAAATCGAAGGCGGACGCTTCCTGGTCGATTTTAACGTGCAAAAGAATCCAAACCGCAAATATAAGTTGATCAAGGGCAATTTCATCTTGAATGGCGAGGCGGAATATGGCAAAGCGGACGCTTTGGCCAAAACCAGGTCATTTATCCGGCACAGCAGCAATAAGTTGGCTAAGACTATTTTTATGGTGTCGGAAATCGAGAATTATAAAAATATAATCAAAGAGATACTTTGATGGAAAACGCGGACCAAAACAAAAATTATTCTTCCGAAAAAAATATTTTCACCTTGTCCGAATTCCGACGCGAAGTCGGCATCCCGTTGGTACTGGCTAGGAAGCTTATAGTCTGGGGGGAAGTAAGGGCGATCAGGGCCGTGGACGGTACGTTGCAAATTGCCGGAACGGAAGTGCGCAAAGCGGCTGAGTTGATAAAAAACCCCTGGATCAGATCTTATTACTTCGTGCGGGCGCTTGGCCCGGGCTTTATAACCGGCGCGTCGGATGATGATCCGTCCGGCATCGGCACGTATTCTTCGGTGGGGGCGAAATTCGGTCTGAGTATCCTATGGATGGCAGCCTGGCTTTTGCCGATGATGATGGCGATCCAGGAGGCGTGTGCGCGCATCGGCATCGTGACTAATCGCGGTTTGGCGGGCGTCTTGCAGAAGCACTACAGGAAAAATATCGTGGGTGCGGCGGTCGCTTTGTTGATTATCGCCAATGTCGTCAATATAGGAGCGGATCTGGGCGCGATGGCCTCCGCTCTGCAGATGTTGGCGCATGTTAATTTTTATGTCGGAGCCATATTTTTCGCCTTGCTTACCATCATATTTGAAATTTTCATCGGCTACCATTTGTACGTGAAATTCCTGAAATGGCTGGCAATCTCGGTTGTGGCTTATGTGATTACCGGATTCATAATCAATCCCGAATGGATGGATGTTTTCAGTTCGATGTTTATTCCTAAAATCGCGCTTAGCAAGGAGTATGTTTTCGCGATGATTGCCGTTTTCGGCACCAGCATCACACCGTATCTCTTTTTCTGGCAGACTTCCGAAGAAGTCGAAGAAGGCAAATTGCGCCTCAAGCTGCGCAAGTTATTGCATAAAAAAGGCGATAGCGATATGCGCCATAAAATCGGCAAGATGCGGACGGACGTGGGGACCGGTATGGTTTTGGCCAATGTCGTCTTTTTTTTCATCGTGGTGACGACCTCGCATGTCCTGTTTCGGAACGGCATCACTGATATCGTTTCAGCGGAACAAGCCGCGCTGGCCTTGCAACCGTTGGCCGGCAAGCATGCCTTCTTGTTGTTCGCTTTTGGCATCATCGGGACGGGAATGCTAGCTATCCCGATTCTCGCCGGATCGGGAGCCTATGCGCTGGCGGAGATGATGAAATGGCGGGAAGGGCTGGAGGAAAAATTTTCGCACGCCAAAGGATTCTATCTGGTCATCACTTTTTCGATCCTGGTGGGGCTGTCCTTGAATTTTTTTCAGATCAATCCGATCAAAGCCTTGTATTATTCAGCTTTTTTGAATGGCATCATAGCGTTGCCGCTGCTGATCGCCATTATGGTCGTGGGGGATGACAAGAAGATAATGGGCCAGGAAACCAACCCGGTCTGGGTGCGGATTTTCGGTTGGATGGCGATCGTGTTTATGGCTGGCGCGATTGCGGCGACAAGCATATTGTACTTTTGATTTTTTGATAAATGCGTTTTAATTATTTTTTTAAAAAAAAATTTATGTGTGGAATCGTAGGTTATATCGGAAAACAAAAAGCAGCTTTGGTCTTAATTGAAGGCTTGAAACGTTTGGAATATCGCGGTTATGATTCGGCTGGAATCGCGGTTTTGGGCGGGAAAAACGGAACACTCTTCAAGTCAGTCGGAAAAGTCGCGAATTTGGAAGACAGGATCGGTGACCGGGATATTCCGGGAACGGTCGGAATCGCGCATACCCGCTGGGCGACGCATGGCAAACCGAGCGATAAGAATTCCCATCCGCATCAGGATTGCACTGGCGACATCAGTCTGGTACACAACGGAATCATCGAGAATTATTTGGAATTGAAAAAGGATTTGGAAAGGCAAGGCCATAGGTTCAAGTCGGAAACCGACAGTGAAGTGTTGGCCCACCTGATTGAAGAGCTGGGCAAAACTTCGGGCTATGAGGAGGCGGTTTTCGAAGCTTTGAAGAAAATCCGCGGAACTTATGGTTTGGCGATCATCAATAAGAAAGAACCGGATAAGATAATCGTCGCCAGGAGTGGCAGTCCGCTGGTCTTGGGCATCGGGAAAGACGAATTTATCATCGCTTCGGACGTTTCGGCGATCATCCGGCATACCCAGCAAGTCATCTATCTGGAGGATGGCGAGGTGGCCATCGTCAATCGGGATGGCTTTGAAGTGCGGACCCTGAAGAACAAGGCGAAAAACAAAATGATTACGAACGTGGATTGGTCGTTGGAAAAAGCGGAGAAGCAAGGCTATGCGCATTTTATGCTGAAGGAAATATTTGAACAGCCGGAAGCGGTCGAGGACGCGATCAGGGGCAGGCTTGTAGTCGAGGATGGTATGGCAAGGTTAGGCGGATTGCAAAGCGTGGCTGAAAAACTAAGAAAGGTCAGAAAGATCATCATCGTGTCTTGCGGAACATCCTATTATGCCGGGTTAGTGGGGGAATATATGCTGGAAGAATATGCAGGCATCCCGGTGGAGGTGGAATATGCTTCGGAATTCCGCTATAGGAAACCGATTATCGACAAAAAGACGGCGGTCATCGCCATTTCACAGTCTGGAGAAACGGCTGATACGCTGGCGGCTATCCGTGAAGCGAAAAACAAAGGCGCGCTGATTCTAGGCATCGTGAATACGGTCGGTTCGACGATTGCGCGGGAAACCGATGCAGGCATATATAACCATGCCGGACCGGAAATCGGCGTGGCTTCGACCAAGGCGTTCACTTCTCAATTGAGCATTTTGGTCCTACTGGCCTTGACGCTTGGCAGACAGCGGGAAATGTCTTTAGTGACCGGCCAACGGATCGCTAAGGAACTTAAAAGGATTCCGAAATTGATTGCCAAAATCCTGGAACAAGACAAGGAAATCAAAAAAATCGCTAAAAAATACGCCAAATATCGGGATTTTCTGTATCTCGGAAGGAAATATAATTTTCCGATCGCCGCGGAAGGAGCTTTGAAAATCAAAGAAATTTCTTATGTGCACGCGGAAGGCTATGCGACGGGCGAGATGAAACACGGACCGATCGCGCTTATCGACAAAGATTTTCCATCCGTCTTTATCGCGCCACGGGACAGTGTGTATGAAAAGACGATTTCCGGAATGCAGGAAATCAAGGCGCGCGGAGGAAAAATCATCGCCATCGCGACCGAGGGCGACACGGAAATCAAAAAAAGCGCGGATGACGTAATATATATCCCTAAAACATTAGAAATGCTTACACCGCTTCTGTCGGTGGTCCCTCTTCAGTTGTTGGCCTATTTCGTGGGCGTGGCCAAAGGTTTGGACGTGGACAAGCCGCGCAATCTTGCTAAATCCGTGACGGTGGAGTAGACTTTAAACTTATGGATTTACAAAAATTGGAGGCGGTTTTGCAATCGCAAAACCAGCCGAAATTCCGGACAGAACAGCTTAAAAAAGCCATCTATCAAGAGGGTATTTCGAATTTTTCCGATATTTCGACCATTTCTAAGGATTTACGTGGAATTTTAGACGAGAAATTGGATTTGCTGTCTTTCGAGGCGCGACAGATCCTGATATCCAAGGACGGGCAATCCATAAAAGCGCTTTTGAAATTGCGTGATGGGAGTCTGACGGAAACGGTTTTGATTGCGCCCAAACCAGGGTCTTGGTCGGCTTGCATCTCTTGCCAGGTGGGTTGCGCCGTCGGTTGCAAATTTTGCGCCACCGGCAAACTCGGCCTTAAAAGGAATCTGACGGCGGAAGAAATTACCGACCAAGTTTTGTTCTGGCTCCAATATTTGAAAAATAATCCGGAAGCAGGAATCCGGAATTCAAAACTGACAAACATCGTGTATATGGGTATGGGCGAGCCGTTTTTGAACTGGGAGCAGGTGGGTCGGAGCCTGCGTGAGCTGACTGATCCGGAGTTGTTCGGGTTTGGAGCACGTTCAATTTCGGTTTCCACTTCCGGCATTCCGGAGGGCATCGGAAGGTTGGCGACGGAATTTCCGCAGGTCAATCTGGCTTTGTCGCTCCATTTCGGGGATGATGAAAAAAGAAGCTTGGCGATGCCGATCAACCGCAAAAATAATTTAGGAAAATTGCGCGAGGCCTTGCAGGATTATTTTACCAAAACCAAGCGCAAAGTTTTTTTGGAATATGTGATGCTTTCGGGCGTGAATGACAGCCGGGAAGATGCGGACAAACTGATCCGCTTCGTTAAATCGATCGGTAAATTGCAATTGTTGCATGTCAATCTGATCCGCTACAATTCCACCGGTTCGGAATTCAAGCCTTCTTCCAAAGAACGTACGGTCGAATTCCGCGATTATCTGACGCAGAATAGGATCGACGTTACGATACGTAAAAGCCTGGGCGAGGAAATCCAAGGTGCCTGTGGGCAGCTGGCGGGAAAATAAAATACCGATCATAAATCGTTTCCGGATAATACAAAAAATGACCCGGATAGCCGTCCGGATCATCCATCGGCAGATAGTGAAATTTTAGCCGCTATTCCCCGATAAATTGCAAAGCGACTTGCCGGGGCCTTGACCGGTCCAATTCGATAGCGAATATCCTTTGCCAGGTTCCGAGTTGTAATTTACTCCCAAGTATGTTCAGGATGGCCGAAGTCGGCAGGTGGAGAGCCTTGTTGTGGGCGTGCCCATTGGCGCATTCTCCATCGCACATATTGACGGTGCGGATTTCGAAATCGTCATGGGAATATTTTTCGGTTTGCGGAGCTAATTTTTCCAGGCAGGCTTTCATATCGGAAATCAGAAGCGGCTCGGCCTCATTGACGATGATCGCCATGGTGGTATGGAGGCTCTGGATGTTAACGATGCCTTTCTCAATTGCGGCTTCCTGGATTTTCTCCTGGATTTTCTCCGTGATATCGATAAAATCCAAAGTGGCACCGGTGGCAAGATTGATGATGTGGTTGGCGAGTTTCATAGAAAAGAGGTATGTTATTATTATAGACTAATTATAGGCTGAAAAATTTTTAACGCAAGCCTGGTCCAGCGGGTATCTCATTGGAAAACCAAGGCCGTTTGCGCAGGTTAAAAAAAGGATATGAATAAGTTGATTATCGACTTTGACAGCACACTGGTGGAAATAGAAACGCTCGATCGGCTGGCCGAAGAGGCCTTGAAGGGGAACCGGCAGAAAGCGCGGATCATTTCCGAGATCAAACGGCTGACTAGCTTGGGAATGGACGGTACATTGCCTTTTTCCGAATCGCTAAACAGACGGATCGGTTTGATTGAAACGGACAGGAAAACTGTTGAGAAAGTCGCAAAAACGGTGGCGCGAGCGGTATCCGGCTCAGTTTTGGATAATCTGGATTTTTTTCAAAAAAACCAAGACGACATTTTCGTGATTTCGGGCGGATTTGAAGAATTGATATTCCCCGTGACGGATCTATTGGGAATCAAGAGGAAAAACGTCTTGGCCAATAGGTTCGTTTTTGACCACGCCGGCGGATTGGTCGGAGCAGACAAGGACAATCTGATGGCTGGCGACTGTGGAAAAATAAAACAAGTCCGGGCGCTGGGCTTGGAAGGCAATGTTATTATGGTGGGTGACGGCTGGACGGATTACCAAGTGCGGGAATCGGGCGCGGCTGATATTTTTATCGCGTACACCGAGAATGTCCGGCGGGAAAATGTCGTCCAAAAGGCGGACTTGGTAACTGGCGACTTCGCGGAGGTTATCAGATATTTCAATAACCCCTGATTTTCGTGCGGACTGCCAAGCGGCGCAAGGCTTTGCTTGATCCGATATCCGCCATTCATATTCCAAAAGATAGCTTATTATGCTAATATAGGGGTGTAATTTTCTTACATTACTAATATGTTATTTGAAATGCAGAATATGGAACCGGTCCGTAAAAGCGAACGTCGCAAAAATCCCGATTATGTGATTGGTAAGATTCCTCGCGTGAACGGTGAAATCTTGGTATTGCGGGAGATTGAGTGTGTCGTGGCTCAGTTTGAGGATTGTTATAAGCAAATGGAAGATTTCAATGCTACTGAAAGGGATAAAATCAGGCAGGGTTTGTTATTATGGCTTCCCAAGGCCATTGAAAATATTGACGGAAGATATACTCCGGAATTCGGCCGTCAAAAAAAACGGCTGGAATTGCTGTATCGTTCAATTGGCGGCAGAAAAGAAAACTGATTTTAATCCGATCGTTTGGAGCCGGGTAATAATTGAAAATGCTTGAGCGCCGGCAGGATATTGGGTGCTAAATTTTCTTTTTTCAAATCTTTCAATGGAATCCATTTCCATCGGCGGATATCGGCGCCAGGTTTTATTTCCCCGATTCTTCTAGCTAAAAAATGGACTAAAATGACATCTAGCGTACCTTCGGGGGTTGTTTTTTCGGTATAGTACAGGAAAGGTTCTGGTTTGATGATTTCTATATCTATGCCAACTTCTTCTTTAGCTTCGCGTTTTGCGGTTTCTATCAAATTTATTTCATAGTCCTCCATTTTACCGCCGCAAAACTTCCAGAAATCCGTGTCCCCACTCTGGTTCAATAAAACCTGGTCATTTTCCACGATTACCGGTCCTGACGCGATGATTATTTTTGGCATAGTTTTTTCTTTAATTATCACCTATTTTTGCGTCCTTGCGAGTTTTTTACCATATAACTGTTTTTCAATCGATAGCCTAATTTCCGATAATAACCGCGCACGCCGATGCCTGAGATTACTACAATCTTTTCCAGATCAAATTCATTCTTAGCGATGCGCTCGGCTTCCAGCATCAGCTTGCGGCCCAGGCCGATGTGTTGCGGGGAATTTTTGTCTTGCATATCGATTTTGGTCAATTTGCCGTAAGTGTGCACTTCACGTATGAGGGCGGCGTTTTTTAGGACTGGCAATGATTCATATAATTTGTCATCCTGAACTTGATCCAGGATCTTTGCTGGGTTGGTTGTGATTGGCGCGCTGGCAGATTCCGGATCAAGTCCGAAATGACAATGGCTTGGGATCCGCAGCCGCAAAAGCGCGAAAAGTTTTTGCTTGTCTTCAGAAGCATATTGCAGGAATATTTCTCGTCCATCGGAAGCCGGATAGTCGATGCGATCTAATATTATTTTTT
>JAUXSI010000039.1 GCA_030679985.1 Candidatus Moraniibacteriota bacterium
TGGTTGACTAATGAAATTATTTTCGCCATAATAAGTAAAGTATAGCACATTTGCCCGAGTGATGAAATTGGTATACGTAGGGGACTCAAAATCCCCCGGTCGCAAGGCCATGCGAGTTCGAGTCTCGCCTCGGGCACCTAAGTGAAAATCCTCCGTTTGACGGGAGGATTTTTTATTTGACCGTATATTTTTCAATACCCCTTCATATCCGGGCATTTTTTGCCGCCAAATAGACATTCCGCAAAAGACACGCGATGGTTACCGGACCGACGCCCCCCGGTACCGGCGAAAGATGTCCGGGCAAATCTTTGACGGAATCAAAATCCACGTCCCCCAAAACTTTATTTTCGAGTTTTGTTATGCCTCCGTCAATAACGATCGCCCCGCCACGGAGCATTTCTCCCCTGACAAGCCCGGGAGCTCCGCAAGCCGTAATAACGATATCGAAGTCTTTCAAATCCACCAAGTTGTCCTGGATGTCGTCCCGGAAAAAATACCGGGCCGCGACGCCCTCCCGGCCTAATGCCGATCGCATCGCCTTGCCGAATTCCTGCGAATTGCAGATGATGGCGGCTTCCTTATTTTCCAATTTTTCACCGACCGATTCCAATAGTTCTAGGATGGCGCCCGGGAAAACCGGGAAGAATCTTTCCCGGCCGGCAAAAAACAATCCGATATTCTCTTCATGGAACCCGTCCACATCCTTTTCCGGATCGATCGCCTGGATGATTCTTATCTTATCCAGCTGGCTTGGCAATGGCAGTTGGACGATGATGCCGCTTATTTCCGGATCTGCGTTAAGTTTGGAAATTTCCGCCAAAACTTCGGACTCTGAAGATTTTTCATCCATTTCAATTTTGCGGAAACCGATCCCGACTTTTTCCGCCGCCTTGCCTTTCAAACTGACGTAGATTCTGGAAGCCTCGTCCGAACCGACCAAAACCACGCCCAAGCCTGGATTCAAATTTTCCTGCAAAATTTTATTTCTCAAATCTTCCAAGATCCTATCTGCGATTTTTTTTCCGTTCAAAATTTCCATATTGGTTAAATGCTACTCTTAAATAATTTCCGCGCCTTGGCGCAGTGCGTTTCCCCGCCTGCCGGCCGGCAGGTAAGTTCCAGATTATGAGCGTTAAGAAATTATCAGAAGGATAGCCATCAGTACTCTTGATAATTTTAGCGAGTAATCTGAGAATTTAGACAGCACGAGCCCGGCGTCGGCAGTTTTCTTTGGTTACTTTCTTTTGCTGCCAAAAGAAAGTAACGCTTCGTGGCTTTCTGCCAAAAAAACTAGCCCTTGATTGTAAACTTTAAATTTTTATAATCCACCCCCTTGGTGTGCCTGGAATAACCCGCGATTATCTTTTTAGCTTCTTCTAAGATTTCCTCCGTAATTTTGCCGCGTACCAAGGCCAGCGGCCCCATAAAATCCCCTAACTCTACCAGTATATCACCTTTTTCCTGCATCACCTTCAATTTGGCGTTATCCTCGCTGTCGCGACCCACGATGATCCGCGTTCCGTCTTTCCAAAAAATCCGGCCAGTCTTCAGCAAGGCATAATCAGAAGCGGTCGGATTTTCAATCTCATCCAACAATTTCTTTAATTTTTTCCCGAATTCGACTTCCGTCAGCACGCATCCCCCGCCCGGCGAAGGATACTGCTCAATCCCCCATTCCTTGGCCAGTTCAAATTGCCTTTTGCGGGAGCGGCCGGAAATATCCGCCAGTCCCTCCCTGTCGACCAAACCCGCTTTTTCAACCGCGGTTTCTTCCAATAACTTGGCCGAGAGCGGACGCAGAAGCCGGCCCGCCAAATCCGCCTCCTTTTCAATCAGCTTCAAGGCCGCCAAATTTTGCGACATCGGACGCTGTCCCAAGATTTCGCCGGTCGCCACGAAATCAAAGCCTTCTTCCCGCATCATGCGCCCCGCCTCGCGGATCATCAACAGGTGGCAATCGATGCAAGGATTCATAGCGGAACCATAGCCCCGTTTGGGATTTTTCACCACCTCGCAATGCAAATCGGAAAAATCGACCGAACGCATTTTAATCCGGTTTTTTTCCGCTGAAACCTTGGCCTTACTATCGTCAAAAAAATAACTGACAAAAGACAAAGCTGTCACTTCGATATTTTGCTTTTCCAATATTTTGACTGCCAGCACCGAATCCAATCCGCCCGAAAAAAGCGCCAACGCCCTTACCTTCTTTTTCATCATATTCGAAAAATATAAACCGCTAAGATCAGGATTGCAAAAGCCAGCCGATACCAGAAAAACACGGCGTAACTCGTTTTTTCCACGAACCGCATCAGGAATTTTATAGCCAAATAACCGCTGATAGCCGCCACCGAGATCCCTATCGCGATTTGGGCCGTTATGCCTGATTGTAAAAGTTGCGGCACCTTGAGAACCGCCGCTCCGAAAATAATCGGGGTGGAAAGCAAAAAGGAAAACCTGGCCGCACCGACCCGGTCAAGTCCGCAGGCCAATCCGGCCATAATGGTGATGCCTGAACGGGAAATTCCCGGTATAATCGCGATCGCCTGCGAAAAGCCGATTATCAGGGCATCTTTCCAGCCGACCTGCCTGATGCCTTTTTTATGCCGGACATTCTTATCTACCAGATACAGGGCCAGTCCCATCACGCCCAATGCCGCGGCAATCAGAAGCGGGTTGCGAAAAACCGTTTCAGCTTTGTCTTCCAATGCCGCTCCGATCAGCGCACCTGGAACCGTAGCCGCTGCCAAAAACCATAGGGTATTTTTAGTATAACCATTTTTAAATTTAGGATTTTCGCCGTTCGAATCCGGCCTTGATCCGTCCTGAAATGCCAATTTTAAAATTTCCAGCCAATCCCGCCAAAAATAGGCCAGAACCGCCGCCAGCGTACCGAGGTGCAACGCCACGTCAAATGACAGGCCGGGATCGGAAAAACCGAACAGCCAGGGGAAAATCGCCAAGTGCGCCGAACTTGAAATCGGCAGGAATTCGCCCAATCCCTGGACCAAGCCTAAGACCGCTGATTGTATGATTTCGCTTGTCATTCCAATATTATAGCCTTATTTCCTGGCAATCACAACCAGATTTTTATCATTCACCACCTTCGCCGCTTCGATCCTGAACCCGGCTTGCGAAAACAATCCCGCCAACTCATTGAGCGTATAGGCGTGATGGAACCGTCTGAAAATCTCCCCGGCGTTATTCCTGAAAGGTATCTCGCAATCCCCGAAATCCAACCGGCTGAACAAAAAAACTTTGCGCACCATATTTTTCCAGATATAGCGCCTGTATCTTGGCTGCCACAGATTCCAAGCCGTAACAATGACCTCCCCGCCGGGCCGCGTCACCCGATACAGCTCCCTGGCCATATCCGAACGGAATTTTTTATCCGGAAAATGATGGAAAACGGCGATTGAGACGATATTGTTGAAAAAATCATCCGGAAATGGTAGACTGGCTTGACCGGATATTTTCGTAAAATTCCGGCTGAATTCAGGATATCTCACCTTCGCCAGATCAATCAGCTTTTGCGAAACATCGACACCGTAGTATTCCGGCTTTTTATCCCGTAAAATTTCCAATAGCCGCCCGTTGCCGCAACCGAAATCCAGAACCCTGGCTCCTTCGGATATATGCTCCCCGATAAACGCCAGATCCGGCCAAAAAAAATTCCGCGTCCCGGAAAGCTTCTCCGCCATCCGGTCATAACCGTTCTCGGTTTCCTGCAAAATTGTATTGATTAATTTATTGTTCATAAAACTTAGTTAGGCCATAAATTTTTATAATTTTTTAATATTTTAAACATTGAGAAATTATTTAAAAATTGGAAATTAAAAATTACCGTGAATAAATCCTACGACAATTTCATAGAATTAGCAATGGAAGCGGACATCCGTAACGCGCAGGATCTTTCGCGCCTCAAAAAACGGATTTGCAAGGAACTCGGGGTGCAACCGCCGACCAACGCCGATATGCGCGAACACTACGAAAAAATGTTAGCCCGCAAGGCGATCCGCAGAAGCCCGGCCTTTGAAAAAATCCTCCTTAGCAAAAAAATCCGCACCGAATCCGGCGTGGCCGTGGTGGCGGTCCTGACCAAAAGCTATCCTTGCCCGGGAAAATGCATCTATTGCCCCACCGAGAAAGATATGCCCAAAAGTTATCTTTCCAACGAACCGGCGGTTATGCGGGCTATCAGCGCCAAATTCAATCCTTACAAGCAA
>JAUXSI010000052.1 GCA_030679985.1 Candidatus Moraniibacteriota bacterium
TCGTCAGTTCGGTCATTGGCAATACGGTCTATGAGGCGATTTTCTTGAAAGCGGCGGATGAGATCCGGATCGGCGGGGTGATGAGCGATGTTTTGCGCAAGTCTCCGCAGATTCCGCCGATCGTTTCGCAGATGGTGAAGATCGGTGAGGAGTCCGGGCAGATCGATTTGGTGTTGCAACACGTAGCGAATTTCTATGAGCAGGAATCATCGGATATGGCTAAAAACCTTTCCACTCTGATCGAGCCGTTGTTGATGGTGCTGATCGGTGTGGCGGTGGCCTTTCTGGCTTTCTCAGTCATTATGCCGATTTATAATATCGCGGGGCAATTATAATTAATTTTAATGTATAATAAAACGTGGACAATTAGGATGAGGCGCAATGATGGACATGGTTTCACTCTCATTGAATTATTATTGGTAATCGCCATCATAGGCATCTTGGCATCAATTGTTTTTGTGGGCTTGACTAGTGCTAGAGAGAGGGCTAATCGAGCCTCTGCATTATCAAGCATGTCAAGTATTATGAGGGAGCTGGCTACATGTGAGATTGATGATGGGGGAACTGATGGTTTTGTGGTTGATACGGTTATTTGCACAAATGGATCAGGCGTTGTTATTGCTGGTCATGATGCCGTTTGGCCAAATATCGATAGAACGGGATGGGCTATTGCTGCTGCACAAGCTGATTACATAGATAGTAATTATACTTATATAGCAACGAAAGATGGGCAAACTATCACGTGTAATTTTTCATCACAGGCATGCTTATAAGATCAACCCAGAAGCGTAAAACATTTATTTTTTTAAAAAGATATTTGGAAGTTTAAAGATAATAAAATAAAAACTCTGTAAAATTCGCTACGGCGGATCACAGGGCAAACTAGAAAGGCGGGTGAATATATGAAAAATAAAATAATGCGAGGTTTTACCCTGATCGAACTCTTGATCGTTATCGCCATCATCGGTATTTTGGCGTCTATCGTTTTGGTCAGTTTAAACAGTGCGAGAGATAAGGCTAATGTTGCATCCGCTAAAAGTACGGCATCAAGTATAATGCCCGTACTTATTATGTGCGCTGATGTGAATGGAGATGTCAATGCTCCTACAGATACAACAACTGGTGGAGGAAATATTTGCTCTGATGTAAGTGTCGCCGGAGTTTGGCCAACATTGGGCACTACTAATTTCACCTATACGGCAGCTGCTGATGTCGATGGTATCCAAGATATGGTATACACATTCTCTGTCAACAGAACAAGTCCCGCTTCAATTATTACTTGTGATTTGTCTACAAGTGCTTGTACGGGTTCTTAAAAATTTTCTTGCTTGCCAATCTGACCGCCTAGGCGAAATTGGCAAGCGGATAAAATTTTTAATCCATCTATCTTCATTGGGTTGCGGTGAAAAAAATACTCTGCAATCAGATAAGAAAAATAAAAACAAATGAACAGAAACAGCAAAAAAGGTTTTACATTGATTGAGCTTTTAATTGTGGTGGCTATCATTGGTATTTTATCAAGCGTGATTTTGGTTAGTTTAAATTCTGCTAGAAATAAATCAAATGGTTCAGCCTTTAAATCTTCGATGTCATCAATAAAGGGAGCAATAGCTCTATGCTGTGCAACACCTACAAATACCCTTAGGGCTTATAATGGGACATCAGCGTATTCAACAACAGTCGGCAAGGTATGTAGCGATGTTGCAGTAGGCTCGTATTATCCAAAAAATATCGATATGAAAGCAAACAGCGTAGTGTATGGCTTCGCTAATAATATCAATAGGAGGTGTAATGGGACTGCTAGATTGCGCGTTACCGTTGCGGGCTCTAAGAATCCATATTGTGATGGAACTTACTATGTGACTTCAAGTGATATAAAATTTGGAACCATTACCGGTTTTCCAGCGGGATGCTAGATTGTATATGAATCTGAAAATGAAACACATAATCTTGGCGCTGGCCAGCCTGGTTTTGTTGGGCGCGGTTTTCGTGGTACCGGTGAAAATCAATAGCAAGGAGGACGCCAAAAATCTGTCCTTCGGTTATCCTTTCGCTTTCGTGGAGCAGGATTTTTCGACCAAGTCCTTCATCAGTTTGCCGTGGTACCAGAATTTTGAAATCAAACGGTCGGTCGCGGAATTTTCCTGGGCGGGATTCACCGCCTCGTTCGCCAGTTTTTTTCTGGGTCTGGAACTCGTAGTTTTCATCCTTGAATTGGTCAAATGGCGCATCCGGGTTTTTTTCAGGAAGAGGAAGGAGCGCAAGAACTCCGGACGGACCGCCGCCTGAGCCGGGCGGAAGAGATTTATGATTCCGTGTGGATAACTTTTTTCGCTCATTTCTGTTTTTTATGATAAGATATATCCAAGCGCGGCTTCCGTCAGCGCCGGATATAAACATAAAAATAATCGGTAATAATCTATGATTTTTTTCATCTTTCTCGTCCTGGGTCTTATTGTCGGAAGCTTCTTGAACGTGGTGGTCTACCGTTTGCGCGTGGCGGAAACTTTGGTGGCGGACCGGTCGCATTGCCCGCATTGCAAGAACCTGATCGCTTGGTATGACAACATCCCTGTTTTGAGTTTCATCCTGCTCAAATTCCGTTGCCGCAGCTGCCGGGAAAAAATTTCCTGGCAATATCCGCTGGTGGAAATTTTCACCGGTTTGGTTTTCGCCCTCATCGGCTACCGGTATTTCGACGCGGTCGACGTGTCCACTTGGGCGTCGACTATCTATTATCTGGGCATCGCAAGTTTTTTGATCGTGATTTTCGTCTATGATTTCCTGTATTTGGAAATTCCGGGCCTGGTCCTGTGGCCGGCCATCGGTTTCACGGTGGTTTTCAATCTGGTTTTTGATTGGGGAATGACCGGCTTCGGCAATGACGTCTTGAATCTGGCGACCTATTCCGGCACATTGGGGGCGAGCGCGGCTTTCCTGTTTTTTTTCCTGTTGGTGGCATTGAGCAAGGAAAAATGGATGGGGATGGGCGACGCGTATCTGGTGATTCTATTGGGTTTGATCCTCGGTTGGCCGGAGATTCTTTTGGGGTTGATGCTGGCTTTTTCCCTGGGCGCGCTTTTCGGCATAGTCCTCATCATCCTTAAAAAGAAAAAAATGGGCAGTCAGATCCCCTTCGCGCCCTTTCTGGTGCTGGGGTCGTTGATCGCGATGTTTTGGTATGCGCCGATAACGGATTGGTATTTTGGACTCTTTTGGTAGATAGTTTTAAATTTTGTAATTTTTAATTTTATAAATAATTTCTAAAATCAAAATTTTTAAACCATGAATTATGATTTGGAGGATAGATGTGCAAAATTTGGAGAGGATATGATATTGTTTTGCAAATCAATAAAACCAAATGAAATTACTCGTCCATTGATAAATCAGCTGGTACGTTCAGGAACAAGTATAGGAGCAAATTATATGGAGGCTAATCAAGCCAGTTCAAAAAAAGATTTTGCCAATAAAATAAGAATTTCGCAGAAAGAATCGAATGAATCAAAACATTGGTTGCGCATGATTGCGATGGCTATTGAGGAAGAAAAGGAAGTATGTAGAAAATTTTGGCAAGAAGCGCATGAATTAACTTTGATTTTTGCTGCAATATCTAAAAGCTGCAAGGATGGTAATGGCAAAGAAAATAGCAAAGGAGTTTAAAAATTAGAAATTGAGATTTATTTAAAAATTCAAAAATTACAAAATTTATATAATAGTAATTATGTTTCCCCAAAACAAACAATTTTACAAAGGCGTGACTTTTATGGAATTATTAGTCGTCATCGCCATCATAGGCATTATGGGCAGCGTGGGCCTGGTGTCTTTGCAATCGTCCAAACTGGATGCCCGGCTCAAGGCGGCGCAAGGCGAAGTGGCGGCGTCCATCAGGCTGGCGCAAAGCTATGCCTTGCAGGGAAAGACGCAGGCCGGAGCGACGCCGTGCGGCTATGGCTTCCGGTTCACTTCGCAAACCGATTATCAGATTTTCTACCGGACTCCGGCTGCCAGCGTCTGCAATCCGGCTAGCCCGCGCCATAGCGCGGAGAGTTTCGTCTTGAAGGATGGGGTTGAGATTGACCAGTCCGATGTCAACCAAGAAATCTATTTCACCGTCCCTTTCGGCAATATATCCGGACCGGGCATCGGTGATTTCATTTTGACGCATCCGAACGCGGATAACAAAACGGTTACCGTGAATGACGCCGGGAATGTCGTTGAAAATTAATTCTGCCTTGCGAAATGGAACCGAAAAAACATATGGAGAAAACAAATAAAAATGAAAAAATGATCCGGAAGCACAAAGCTTTTTCCTTGATTGAAACCTTGTTCGCGGTCCTGTTGATCACGACCGGCATATTGGCCGTGATGGGCCTGGTCGGCACCGGAATGACGGTCTCACTGGACGCGCGCAACCAACTGGTCGCGGTCGAGTTGGCCCAGGAAGGCGTGGAATTGGCGCGCAATATCCGCGATAACAATTGGGAAAGCGGCGCGGAAAGTTTCCAATATCTGACAGCGGGCGGCAATTGCCGGGTGGACAAACGGTATGTGTATCCGACGGCGATAGTTTGCAACGGACAATACCGGCTATATCTCGACGGCAACGGTTTTTATACCCATAACTCCGCCGGGACGCCGACCAGATTCTATCGGAGGTTGGATATCGGCAGCGGCACGGACAGCCGGTCGGTCATAAGTATGGTGACTTGGGACAGCCGGGGCGCGTCGGCTTTTCCGAATGACACGGCTGATTGCGACACGGTCCATAAATGCGCCTATGCCGAAGTGGTATTGAGCCGGTGGGGAGAGTAAGTGGAATTTAAAAATTACAAAATTAATCCAAGAAGCTATGTTTTTAAAAAACGGAAAAAATAAATACAAAGGTTTTTCGCTGATGGAAATGGTCGTCGCGATTTTCGTTTTTTCCTTGGTGATGACGACCGCCACGGCGGTTTTCGTCAAGGTGGCCGGCGCGCGCAAGAAGGTCAAAGCGATCCAGAAAGACGTGGAAGATGCGAGGTTCGCGATGGAGCAGATGGCCAAGACTTTGCGGACGAGTACGATAATGTACGTCAAGCCGCTCGCGGGCGTCAGTCACTCACAGGATATACAAGTTTATGACAACTCGCAGGGAAGATGTGTCGAATATAGAATTAGCAACCAAAAAATCCAATCCAGAACAGGCGCCTCTAGTGATTCGAATGATGATGGTAAGGTGGATAGTTGTTCTTTCGTGAATGTTCCATTTGGCGATATGGTGGGAGCGAATGTCGGCGACCTCAAGTTTGACGTGGTCAAATCGGATGGTTCTGCGAATAAAATCGGCAAAGTAACTATTTCCGCACATATTTGTTAGGGTGGTTCAACTACATGCGCCGGATCAAAGGTTTAAGTCAGAATCCAAACGACCGTATCACTCAGGGATTATTGGGAAGTGAACTAACTATGAAATTTTAAATTTTAAATTATAAATTTCAAATCAATTTTAAATCTTATAATGTTTTAATCCATAAATTTATGCGAACCAAAAACCACCCCGCCTCCATCCTGGTCGTCACGATGATGATAATGGGCATCATCCTGGTCTCGGCCCTGAGCATCTCATTGGTTTCTATCCAGGAACGCAAAGCTTCGATGGGTGCCAACAAATCCAACCAAGCCTACCAGATTGCCGACACCGGCATCGAAACTGTGATGGATGACATCATAAACGGCGACAATGACCAAGTCAGCGACCTGACCGGCTGCCGGCCGGCTGACGGCCTGATCCACGATGATTCAACCGGCTACACGGTCGAACTCAAAGACGCGGACGAAAACAAGATCGCTTGCAACACCAACACCGACCTCTCCGAAGTGGTCCACATCAAATCCGTCGGTACCGCCTCCGGCCAAGCCCAAAGATCGATTGAAGCGGCGGTGGCGGCGGGATCTGGAGAATTGGAAGGATATTGTGTAATGAGTGATGGAAATAGGAATCCTAGAAAATGCGGTGGTGATGTGACAAGCGGCACGCTTTCCGCTAATGGAATTACGGGAAGCCCCATAAGCCCAGCAAAATGTGGTGCTAACTCCAATTGCGCTTGTGAAAGCGGGTACACCCGGGTGTTCACCGGTGGATGTGGTTGGGGTAGCTGTGCGGATAATGAGGCTGTATATGCGTTTAGCTGTGCAAAAAAATAAGATCCTTGAGTAATATTTAGCTCCGAAGGTTCAATCTTTGGAGCTTTTTTGTGTGGTATAATTGAAATATGGACAAAAAAGAAGCGAAAAACAGGATAGACAAGCTTTCGGCGGAAATCAATAAGTTACGCTATGAATATCACGTCTTGGATAAGCCGGATGTGACGGACGAGGTCTATGATTCGTTGATGGCGGAGCTGAGAAACTTGGAAGAGCGATATCCGGATTTGCGGGCGGTCGATTCGCCGACCCAGAAAATCGGCGGGAAGCCGCTGGAAAAATTCCGGAAAGTGAAACATACCGTGCGGCAATGGTCGTTCGATGATGTTTTCAGTTTGGAGTAATTGAAGAAGTGGGAAGAGAAGATCGGGAGGATGGTGGATAAAATTCCAAATTCAAAATCACAAATAACAAATAAATCACAAATTCAAAATTCTAAAAATCAAGAATCATTATTGGAATATGTGTGTGAAATAAAGATCGACGGTTTGAAAATCATTTTGACTTATGAGGATGGGATTTTCGTGCGCGGGGCGACGCGGGGCGACGGGGTGGTCGGGGAAGATGTGACGGAAAATTTGAGGACGATATATAGCATCCCGTTGAAGCTCAAATATCCCGTTTCGGGAGTTTTTGTGGGCGAGTGCTGGCTTTCCAAAAAGGAATTACAGCGCATCAATAAGCAAAGAGAAAAAAACGGCGAAGCGTTGTTTGCCAATTCCAGGAACGCGGCGGCCGGATCGATCCGGCAATTGGATCCGAAAATCGCGGCGGCGCGCAGGTTGGATTGTTTTATCTATGATATTGACCAATTGGAAATTCCAAATTCTAAATCTCAAGACATTTCTTTCCCGCAAACGCAGATGGAGGAGTTGGAATTGTTGAAGGATTTGGGATTCAATGTGAATCGAGAAACTAAATTGTGCAAAAGCGTGGCGGAAATCGAGGAGTTCTACCAGGGCTGGATCCATAAAAAGGATAGCCAGAATTATGGCATCGACGGGGTGGTGGTCAAAATAAATTCGCGAGAGGCTCAAGAGGCTTTGGGTTATACCGGCAAAAGTCCGCGCTGGGGCGTGGCCTATAA
>JAUXSI010000005.1 GCA_030679985.1 Candidatus Moraniibacteriota bacterium
GCGGTGCTCGCTGGTAATGTCGCCGTCGAATCTTTTTTGCAATCCGTCTTCGCACATCTTTTCCAAATAAGTCTGGGCGGTGAAACCTTCCGGCACGTGCGCGAAATCGGCGGCAATATCTTCCGTACTTTTGAGGTATAGTTCGAAATCCATGAAATACATCCGGTCTTTCTCGTCAACTTTGAGGATGGTCTGGATGCACAGCAGGATATCTTGGATTTCGGCGTCTTCTTTTTTGATGTAGTGGATATCGTTAGTCGCTACCAGCTTGATGCCGAGTTTTTTGGAAAGTTCTATCAGTCCTTTGTTGGCGATCGCCTGGTTAGGGAATTTCGGGTGGTGCTGGATTTCCAGATAGAAATCGCCCTTACCGAAAATATCCTGATATTCCAGCGCCAGTTCCTCGGCGCGTTCCATATTGCCAGCGATAATCTGGTCGGGCACTTCGCCTTGCGTGCAAGCGGACAGTCCGATCAACCCTTCGGAATATTTACGCAGAGTTTGGCGATCGATGCGGGGCTTATAATAGAAACCTTCCAAATGGGCGATGGTGATGAGGCGCATCAGGTTTTTGTAGCCTTTTTCATTCTTCGCCAGCAAGATCAAATGGTATCTTTTTTTGTCTTCGGCTGTCGGATTTTTACTGTGCAAATCATTGGAAGTCACATAAAATTCACAACCGATGATGGGCTTGATGCCGCGCTCCTTGGCTTTGATATAGAATTCGATGGCGCCATAAAGCACGCCGTGATCGGTGATGGCCAAAGAATCCATCCCAAGTTCCTTGGCATGGTCCAGGATCTTGTCGACTTTGGCCAAGCCGTCAAGCAGGGAATAGTGGGTGTGGACGTGTAAGTGGGTAAATTTAAGCGTGGTAGTTTCGGACATCCGGAATAATTTTAAATTTTAAGTTTTAAATTTTAAATCAATTTTCAATTCCTGAATTATAAATTTTAAAAATTTAATGATTCGGATTTCATTTAAAATTTGAAATTTATAATTTAAAATTTGGACGAAATAAAAAGCCGCTTAACTAAATAAAGGCCTGAATTCATAAATAAAATAATTTTTCATAATAGTTCCTACTTTCATAGCCCGGATTGCTCCCTGGGTTTTGCAAGGTAGATAATTGACTGTTCTTAGTGTAGCATATTTCGGTAAATTGTTAAATAAACGGCTAATTCGCCGATTTGGCCGTTCGGAAAGCATCCTCCCGGTGGGTTTTTAAAATAAAAACAGGGTAAGCTCGAAGACTTACCCTGTTTGGATGGATCGTAGAGACCCACTTTGCCAAGAACCCAAGCGCAATTTCGCTTAGCTCAATTTAACTCCATCAAATTTTAGAACGGATACCATAACCCGGCTTCGGCATATGCCTCCTTCTCTTCTTTTTCGAATTGGCTAATGACCCGCTCCATTTCAAAATCCAGATTGTTGACGTCGCCTGAACCACCGAATCTTTTTTGATGGGGATAGTTGTGGTTTCTGGATGAAGATTCCACCCCGATATGGCCCCTATATGGCCCATCGTGGATGTATAGGGGCATGACGTTTTTCATCGGACCTTTCTGTCCGCCAAAGCCGGGAATAAGCGGCACGGCATACGGACGGAGAATCCGGAAGCTAGTAAGCATCTTGACCGTCGAGCCCATCACTGAAAAGAGTGGACTCACGCCGTCTACATCCAGGCCGTTATCTCGGCTGAATTTCTCGGTAAGAAAAAGCATGACTTCATGTGCCATCGGACCGCGTCCGAGAATTCCACTGATTTCATCATGCAGAGCCTGGTTATACCGGTAAGGCTCCTGCTTTGCTGACAGTTCAACATCCATGTTCGGATATACATATGCATCCTGGAATGTTGTGCCGGATGGATTTGAGGTTCTCGTGACGACGATTGCACCGTTGCCTTTTTTGAAATATTCCAGTCCGGGTATGATTACATTTTCACCCATCCAGGTAGTAATTGTCATCGTATCAAAGCCGCATTGCCCGGGAATTCCAGGGCAGGCATCTTCTCCTGGAGATGTCAGATAGGCGGCATAGTAGGGCTCCTGGGTCAAGCCAAGGTCTCCACGTTTCGCATCAAGAATCTTGAAGAGATTGGCTTGATCACGGCTAGCCAGTGAATCAAGTGTCCTGCATATCATCGACTCGATAATCGTACCCAGCGGATTGAACCTTTCGAAGAATGCCGCTTGGGGTTTGTAAACCCTGATTCCGCATTTCCATGCCGCGTTCATAACCCTGATGAAATAACCCACGACACCGCTACAGAGGATAGCTGCTCTCTCGACGCTGATCGGTCGTGCGCCCAAAAGGATTTCTCCTTGGTTGCAAATCTTGAGGATATCCTCAAATAAGTTTTTGACTCCGGGTTCAGCGAAATGAGCATAAAACTCTTCGTTCAATTCGCCATTCCATTCAAAATGTGGATCTGCACCGATGCACAGTCCCGTGCCCTGAGCCTTTTGTGTTTCCCAAAGCCTTGTTCCTGCGTTCTTGTCCATAGCCTGTTTGCCTCCCTGATAGTAATGTTTTTTGGGAAAATCCCCATGCCTTTTCTTATTTCAACACCGCTGTTTTTAGCATAGTTGCTTCTTCTGTTTTTAAGTTACTATTCTTTTCATAAACCGGTTTATAATAGTAGCAGATATCCATATTTATGCAATAAACTTTCCAAGCATTCCGCTTTTACTAATTGACTTTTGCCTAGGAAAACTGCTAGGATATGGATAAGTTTTTGGTTTTTTTCAAATAGAATAGAAGTTGCCATAGTGGCATTTTTCGGAAAATATAGCCAAGGAGGGGTCGTATGATGGAGAATATAGCAGACATTTTGGGCAGTTGCAATTCAGTCGTTAAAGGTAGTCATCTTGTGTACAAAAAAGGTACACACGGGAGGGAGTATATTGACAAAGAGCAATTCTCAAAACTCGGAGCCAGAAGGTTGTCTGAAGTCTTGCGTATCGCTGTTGATTGTGCAATCAACAGCGGACTTGAAGTAATCGGCAAGGATATGATTGGAGTCGTCGGGCCGGCCTACGGGGCTATTCCTTACACATTGACAGTCGCCGAAGCGCTGGAGGGTCATTTTAGATCTCCATTGTTTTTTCCGGCTAGGACTGAGGTGGTAACTGAAAAAAAGATCCATATTATTCCGGAAAAACTCTTGGCGATGTACGCCGGAAAGAAGTTTATCGGAGTTGAGGACATCGTGAATAATGGAACGACCTTGCGTGAACTCAGGGATTTATTACGGACAATTGGCTCTGAGATGTTTGCAGCCATATCAATTGCTGATCGCGGAGGCCAAACTGAAAAAACACTCGGTATCAAACAGTACTTTCCGGGGCTGCGGATCAATATGGCCCAAATTGACCCAAGGGAAGAAATCTGTCCGCAATGTGCGGCGGGCATTCCGATCAATACCGTTCTTGGAAAGGGAAGTCGCTGGGTCAAAATGTTCGGCCAGCCGCCTTATCCTCCAGGCATGGATTTTTCTGCCTTTTGGGCAACGGAGTAAAAAATGTCCTGGTAGAAAGTCCAATATTGTAAAAAATTCAAAACCAATCACACACAAAGGAGGTGGAATGTGCGATTGGTTTTTTTATTTCCCAAAACGATCTAAAGAAAGTATAATCTACTTATTATGACAAAAACCATCGCGACATTCGATTGGGAAAAAAAACTTTTGGCCGAAGGCTACGCATATGTCCTCGGTACGGACGAAGCCGGGCGCGGGCCGCTGGCCGGGCCGGTGGTGGCGGCCGCGGCGATTGCCAAAAATTTTAAATTTGAAATTTTAAATTTGGAATCAAATCCAAATGAACAAATGTTAAATGATAAAACTTGGGATTTGGTGCGGGATTCAAAGACTTTGAGTGAAAAGCAGAGGGAAAAAGTTTTTGATTTCATCCATGAAAATTTCTATGTCGGCATCGGCTTGTGCGACCACCGGACCATCGATGAGATAAATATCCTGGAAGCCAGCTTTTTGGCGATGAAAAAGGCGGTGACGGATTTGAAAACGAAGTTCCGCCAAGAACTGCCGAATTTCGATAATAATATCATCCTGGTGGATGGCAACAAGAAAATTCCCAATCTGTCGCTTTATCAGCAAGCGGTGATCGGCGGGGACCGGATCGTGAAATCCATCGCGGCGGCTTCCATAATCGCTAAGGTCGCCCGGGACCGCATAATGCTGGAAATGGACGCCAAATATCCGGAATATGGCTTCGCCAAGCACAAGGGCTACGGCACCAAGCGGCATATGGAAATGCTGGAAAAATACGGCCCTTGCGAAATCCACCGCCAAACCTTCGAACCGATGCCGACCCTTGCCAAGAAACGCAAAAGATGATAAACTCGTGAGTAGTTAATAAAAACTTAATCAGGGAATAATTGCAAACTTATGTCAACACAGAAACAGAGACACACCAAGGGTCGGCGGGATCGGGCGAGGGAGGAACTCAAGCTTACTTCAAAAAATCTGGTCGCCTGCACCAAATGCGGGGCTCAAATCAAGACCCATATCACTTGTCCGAAGTGCGGGTTTTACAAAGGTAAAGAAGTGGTGGATACGATGAAAAAAGTCACTAAAAAAACAACCAAAAAATAATATTATGGCCAATCGCCATCTAGCGCGTTCAATTGCTATGCAATCCCTCTATGAATGGGACTTCAAAGGCAAGAAAGATGAAAATCTGGACGGGATCATCAAGAAAAACGTCGAAGAATTCGCCCCCGGACTTGAGGACGACTCTTTTGTCTATCATCTGGTGAAGCAGACAATAGCTAATCGCGGCAAGATCGACCCATTGATCGAAAAATGTGCGCCGGAATGGCCATTGGAACAAGTAACGGTCGTCGATCGGAACATCCTCCGGTTGGGAATCTACGAGCTCCTGTTCGGCAATTATGAAGATGTGCCGCCGAAAGTGGCGATCAACGAGGCGATCGAATTGGCGAAATCATTCGGTGGCGAATCGTCCGGCCGGTTTGTGAACGGCGTTTTGGGTACGATCTATCGCGAATTGGGCGAACCGATGAAGGATGATGAGTCCAAAAAACATAAAAAAAATGATGGGGAGGTTGTTGATGCGACAAAAGAAGTTAGTGAGGAAATAAAAGCTGAAGCTGTATAATTATTTTTTTAAAATCCAAAATCCAAAGCACCAAATTCCAAATAAATTACAATGACCAAAAATTAAAATTCAGAATAGTTTTGAATTTTGAAAATTGGAATTTTTAACTTATTTGATATTTGTAATTTTGAATTTTGAATTTTCCAATCGTTGTGGTTGAAAGACTGGCGGAAAAACTCGGAATAAGATTTAATAATCTCGAATTGTTGCAGCAGGCAGTGACCCACCGGTCATATCTGAACGAACATAAGGATTATAAACTGGACCATAATGAACGTCTGGAATTTTTGGGCGATGCCGTTTTGGAATTGGTAGTGACGGAATTTTTGTATGCCAATTATCGCAATCCGGAAGGCGAGCTGACCAATTGGCGCGCGGCCTTGGTGAACGGCGAGATGCTGGCTAGGATATCCGGCCGGATCGGCGTGGAGGAATTCCTGCTGATGAGCCGGGGAGAAGCGAAAGATACCGGTAAGGCCAGGCAATATTTGCTAGCTAATGCCTTTGAAGCGATTACCGGCGCGATCTATCTGGATCAAAAGGAGCTTGGTTATGAAACTGCCAAGGATTTCATCTTGAAAAATATCGTCGTCGAACTGCCGGCGATCATCCAAAGCAAGTCTTATATGGATCCGAAAAGCCGCTTTCAGGAAGAGGCCCAGGAAAAAGTCGGCGTGACGCCTTCTTATAAGGTCATCGAAGAAAGCGGCCCGGACCACGCGCGTAAATTCGTGGTGGGAGTCTATCTGGAACACGAATTGGTGGCTAGCGGCGAGGGGATGTCCAAACAGGAGGCGCAACGGAACGCGGCGGCCGCCGGTTTGGAAGTCAAGGGCTGGTAGTTTTTGAATTGGCAGTTTGTTTCGTGGCCGCCCAATCTTAGTTAAGATTGCGCGACTAAGATATGAAGTGTTTTTGTTCTTACCTAATATTTTCCAAATGGAGGTTTTGTATGTATGACAGTAGAGTATTGGTTGGGCCGGTCCCAGCTGTAGTCGAGGTTGGAATCGGGGAGGAAAAAAAAATACAGGGAGGAAGATATTTTTCCTTCCTTCGGGAAATTCCTGAGAGCGGTTTTGTTGAGATACTGATTCTCGGCGAAATTGCCAGTCGGAGAATTTCCGCTCTGGTCGAAATCAGGACCAGAATGGAAGATGGCAACGAAGTTGCCTTCGTTGTCGCAAAAATCGTGAATTTGGGGGCGAACCCCATTTTCAAGCTCCAGGTCGGTCCATTGGGACAGATCGTGGATCGGCAAATGCCCCGAATTGAGATGGGGGGGATCCAGATCGGTTTCGCATGAGACCAATCGATCGGGCTTTCCAGAATCCTGTGGCGCGGAAGTATGCGCGCCACGGGATTTTTTTATGGACGGATAATGTGTTTATCACCGTTGATTTTAAAAACTAACCATAAAAAGCGGTATCGCCAAACTACCTTCTTCTTTTGGAAAAAGCTTTTTTTATGCTAAGATAAAAGCACATTATTCCACGCTTCAATAAATCAAAATATAAATCAAAACCACTATGCCGCAAAACAATTCCAACTCGCTTAACGAGTTCGTAAAAGACCTGATCCGAAGCCGTGGCTTGGACAATCTCGATTACGAGATAGTCGTCCAGCTCAAGGCCGATTTGCGCGACCGGGTCGAGAGCCGGGTCAATGCCGCCATCCTGGCCAATCTGCCTCCGGAAAAAGTGGAATATTTTGAAAAACTCTTGGACCAGTCTTCCACCGAAGAAGTCCAATCTTTTTGCCGGCGGAACATCTATGGCCTGGACGAAATAATCGCCAATGAGCTGGCGAAATTCCGCGCGACGTATTTAAACGTATAGACGTGAAAAAATGGAAAATATTTTTTTAAAAAGCTTAGAAAGAAAAACTGGGAATGCCGCCTTGGATCGTGTTCCTGCATCGGAGGAAGGTGATCATCGCGGTGCTGATATTTTCGATGGGAGGTTCGCCGACCATAAGGCGGTACTGGCAAAGCTGGATGCGGAACTGGAGGCTCGTATCGGTTATTCCAAAAGGAGCGCGCTTGCTGAGTCTCAGCGCGATGTGATCAGCCGCGTCGCTGAAAAAATAATTTCTTCTGAAGCGGGAAATTTCGTTGATGAAACTGTACTTGCTTCGGCTGTCGAACTGAGTCATTTTATTAAAGTGTCGCTGTCTTTAAATGAGGAAATGGAGCATCGCGAAACCGCCGATTTGGCGGGAGAACTAGAGTCGGTTTTAGGTAATTTTTGGGATAGTAAGGGTGAAGGGGAAATGTCGGATATGGGCAAAGAAAAATTTATTGACGCTGCGGCGCTGTTGGCTGAAATCGAATCCCGTTTGGAAAGATCATATTATCAAAAAAACGACCCGGCATTCCCTGTCAGCGAGGAATATTCGCATACGGATGTCCTTTTGGCGCAAGGCAAGGTCGCATTGCGAAAAATCGTCAAAGATAATCAGGACTTTGTACCAAAAGGGAAGAGTTTTGATGAATTCTTTGAATGTTTGCGGGGAATCGCCGATTTGGGATTTGACGGAGGAAACGGGCCTGCTAGGAAAAATAAGCTGATATTGAAAAAAATGCGCCATAATCCGTTGGCTTTTAGGAAACTAGTCAATATGACTTCTGTGGTCGTATGATTGCGAAGTTTTTTTGGATGCTTGTTTTCTGCATTTGTTCGGATATTTATGTCGGATGTGAAGCTTTTGAATGACATATGGATTCGTGGTACGATTAACATGGAATAAGAAAAAGGCGCTCCTCTCCATTTATTTTGAAATAATCAATTAAGATACAAAACTATGGCCAACAACCCAGAGAATATATCTCCCAGAACGGAAGATCCGACAAGCGCAATAGAAACCGCACCAAGCGTATCGATTCCCGTGTGTGTTGAAAACCAGGGGTTTTTCAGCAGGATGTCCGCCGGCGGGA
>JAUXSI010000022.1 GCA_030679985.1 Candidatus Moraniibacteriota bacterium
TTGGGTGGTGACGGTCGGCAAGTTGACGGTAGCGTAGGAAACGGTGACGTCGCTGAGGGTCGGGGTGCTAGTTCCGTCAGTGGAGATGAGGGTGGCTTGGTATTGGAAGTAGCGGTCGTCAAGATGATCTTTCTGAGTGTCGTCGATAGTTTCGCTCTCGCCGGTCGGGTCGGTGAAGTAGGCGTCGGAATCACAACCTGCTCCGGCGTCCGGTCCGCACCAAGGGCCCCAAGTGGTGCCGTCGCTGGAAGTGCGCAGTTGGAAAAGGATGTCGGTGTTGGCCGGCAAAGTTTCGGACCAGTGGAGAGAGGAGAGGCTGGAGCCGGTGACGGTGGTATCGTAGGTGGAGGAGGTCAGCGTGCCTTGGGAGGCAGTGCTGTAGCTTATATCTATATTGTCCATAGATGGAGTGACAGCTGGATCGGTAGTAGAAAGATCGAAAGCGAAGTCAAGGGAGGCTTCATCAGTGATAGTGTAATCAACAAAAGCAGATTCAAGCTCAGGGATGGTATTACCGGATTGTAAATTATCAAGATTACCATTAAAATCAGCCAATGTATACGAAGCATCCCCTATTCCAATATAGCCAGCAGGGGGGGTGTTTACCCATGCTGATTGGCCGAAATTTATAGAAATTTTTTGGATATCATTCCATATAAATGCTGGATAATACATTGCTGAATTAATTGATATGATAGTGCCTAGCGTTGTGCTATTTTTATAAAATTGCATTGTATGATTATCCAAATCAATAGCTAAGCCGACTGTTTGTCCAGCACTAACCATTGGGGCAGGAACAAAATTATTTTGAGAACTTCCATCCGCTTTTTGTAAAGTTCCACCCAGGATGCCGTAGCCATAAAAATATGAGAAGTCATTTATTCCAGCATTATATGTTGGATTACCTGTTATTATGCCCATACCAGTGCCATAACTCGCACCAGCGTTATCTTCCAACAAGGTCATTTCAAAATAATGTTTACCCGAAGATATACCAGCCAATCCTCTTGCTAGACCATTATTCTCATACAATCCGGAAATAGTCCTATTATTATCACTCAAGACGACACCCCTGGTAGTAACGGATGGATCTAACGAAGTCGGATTGGATATATATGATTGTGCTTTTTTCCAAGTCTGCCTGCCATCGAAAGAAACCAAGCCTTTAATAGAGGTGTTAGCTGGTTGGGAATTGATGATTGAAATTGAATTGATCTGGGAAACATTGGAAAAATCAAAATCGGATGAGTCGGAGGTTGTGACATAATATGGCTGGGAAAGTGGATAGGGGGTTACATTATATTCAGAAGAAGGTGGTGTAAAATTAGAATTCCAACGAGCGATACCCTTGGAAAAACGAATTTCATCAATATACCCCAAAAAATCATAATTCGCACTCCAAGGATCTCTTCCGATTGATACACCTCCATTTAAAGTATAGTTTGCATTATCCGCGCTAGACCCGATATTGACACCGTCGACATAAAGAGTGGTTATCGCACTCGAACGCGTCACTGCGATATGATGCCAATTCCCATCATTGTAACCCGCGAAGGAAAGCAACGGGGTTCCTCCATTATAGTATCTTAAATAGCCACTTACGAAACCCAACCAAAAAGCACCCGCATAAGAACTTGATGTCCTGGATGTGATTAAAGCTCCATTAGTATCGGTACTCCTAGCCCATAAATCAATTGTAAAATCACCCGTGCCTAACACAAAATCAGTGCTGACTGGCGATAAAAGACGATCAGCCGCTCCATCAAAATATGCACTCGCACCTCCAAATTTATATTGATCTGTTGCAATTTTAGCATTATCAAAAACAGTGATTGATTTTGGATCATATGATGAATCAATGAAATCCGTTGAATTATTAGCACCATTACTATGCAGAAGCAATTTCGTATTAACATCACTTTCACTAATATATGCATGATGCAACATTACACCACCATCAACAAAATCCGTCCCACTATCCGCATCTTCTTGGATATAATCCGCTTCAGTATTGAAATCGATATTGGCGGTCTGGGTTGAGCTGGACAGTTGCACAGTATCGGTAGCGGTGATGTTCGGATCTTTGGATGAATACCGGTTCCAGTCGGTCTGGTTGTCGGTGTGGGTGGCGGTGATAGCCGATTCTCCTCCGCTCCAGTCAGCTTGGGTGAAAGTGAAGTCCACGCCTTGGGCTTGGCTAGCGAAATAGATGCCGGAAACCAAAGCGAATAAAGTTATGGTTGAAACGATCTTGGCGGATTTTTTTCGGATGAGATTTTTGATCGGAGAAATCAAAAAAGAACCGGATAGAAATCCGCTCCTTCGATTTGGAGAAAATACCAATTGGGAAATTGTTTCGTTTGTTTTTTTCACCTGGGTTTTGTTTTTGTTTTTTTGGGTAACTTAGCTGAAGCCGCCTGAAGATGTCTGCTGTTTTGAATTATACCAGATTTGCGATTACTAAACAATACGGAGTTGTCCACAGCAAGCATCAGAAACATCAAAAAAAACGAGCACATTCGTACTCGTTTTTCTACCCCCTATATCTACGTGCTTGGTCAACCCAAAAGCTTGGCATAATTGTGCGACCAATAGACTGCCTGATTGGCATACCACTCGTAAGCGCTGCTGGTTGTGCCGGACAGATACATCTTGGCTGAATTCCTTTCCGCATAATAATTATGCTCAGTCACTCCGGGCGTATCCGCCAAAAGGAGCGCCATCGCCACCACGCCATCCTTGGCATTCCACGGATCAGGATTATCCTTGTCGACAATTTCCGCGATCTCATCTTTGTAATGCATCCAGATATCCGGCATAAACTGCGGCACACCCAAGGCTCCACCCGTTCCGGCATAGCTTCCAGGATTGCACGACACCCTCAGCCGGTCCGCGTCATATCCCAGATCCCTGGCTAATTTTTCAATGGTCCTTTGGCGCTCTTGGAAAGTCCTCCAAGCGGCCGACCCAAGTCTGCCGCGCTTGTGCGCCTCCTCAGCTCCCCTTGCCACCTCTTCATAAGTGCATTTGCCGGTATTCCGGCCCAAGTCCGACTCTACCGTCAGCATACCCATCAGAAAATCTTTGCGTACTCCCGTAGCTTGACTGGCGAACTCAGCCGCCCGTTCAATCTCCTTCGGGTCCGTAATCGCCTGCGGAGCCTTCCTGTCATCCGCCATCTCCAATACTTTTTCCTCGAACGAAGAATCATCCTGGCGCGTTTGGTTGTGTATCACGGTTTTTTTCTTTTTGGCAAGCTTGCCCAGGAAATCAGGAACCGCTGATTCCGCCGCTTGCGCCGGATGGCCACCGCCGGCCAGTACGCCGGCCAGCGCTGCTATAGTTAAAATTTTTAAAAAATGCTTTTTGATCCGTTCTTTTTGACTACGAATATTTTTCTGGTTACTTATTATTTTTGTCCTGTCTGCGCTGATCCGATTCCGTCGGATCAAAATAGGACTATATACCGCCGTCCGTTTTCCTTGTTTGGAAAGTTGACGGCGAATTGTAATTTTTTGGTTAATAAAAAAGTTCTTCTCTGAACCCGTTTTTATTTATCTGAGACAATATTATATCCGAAGCGGGAAAGACTGTCAAGGCTAGGCTTGGAACGAATTTGGATATTTCACAAACGACAAAAATGGGCTTATTCGCCCATTTTTACGCCGGTATGCCGGCCACTCCCGTTTTTTCGATTATTTTGAAGATTTACAAAAGTTTCTTGTAGTTTTTCGACCAATAGACGATGCCTTCATAATAATCCCGATAGAAGGCTCCGAGGTAATTGATGGAGGCTTTTTTAATGGCCGATTCGCTGCTGGAAGTAGCGCCAGCCTCCCGTAATTTTATCGCCATCGCCATCACTCCGTCAGTAAGGTTCCACGGATCCGGATTCTTGTGTCCCGTCCGAGCAGTTATCCTCGCTTCATAGCCCCGCCAAACGTCGGACATAAATTGTGACACGCCCATCGCCCCGCCCTGCCCGATATACCCGCTCGGGGAACAGGAAACTTTTTTGCTCTTGCTATATCCGAGCGTGTCCACTATGTCATAAAAAATATCCTGCCTTTTATATAACAGATCGATCGAGGCCTGCCATTTCTTGTTTTTCTTCAAAAGGGTCTTATACCGCGCCACGGCGACTTTTTCAACTTCCTTATAGGTGCACTGCCCGGTATTCGCCCCTAGATTGGTTTCCTTCTTGAGGAAACCGTACAAAACCCCTTCCGGAACGCCGGTTTTATCGCTCGCGTATCTGACCGCATCCTTGATGTCTTTCGCGTTATAATTGGATCCCAGCAACTTGTTCAAATCGCTTTGCATCTCAGCGAATTTTTTCTGCAATTCCGCCAGCGTCGCTTCGGCATCCTGGATATCGCCAGCCACCTCGCCTTGTTCCGCTTTTTTCTGTTGGAGCAGTTTTTCATGTTCTTCCTGTTTGTCAGCCAACTCTTCCTTGACTTCCCCTAGTCTTGCCTGCGAGGAACCGATTTCCTCCAGCACGCCTATTATTTTTTCCTTAAGATTCAAAGATTGGTCTTCGTTGCCGAAAACATCATTCAGCTCCCCGTTGGCCACCGCCAATTTGATGACAGGATCTTGGTTGTTGACATACATTTCCTGCAGATAGGCCATCAACATTTTGCGGTGCAGCTCCATCCGTTCATTTAGATTTTTTATTTCCGCTTCTTTCCGGGAAATCTCCTCGGCGGTCTGCGCCAGCGCGCTTTTCGTCGCCCCGACCTGGGCCGTAACCTTGTTATAGATGACCTTGGACGCGTCAAGCTCCTGCTGGGTTTTGTCTATTCTTTTCTCGATCTTGCTCATATCATCCTGGATATCTTCCACGTCATCCGCCGCACTGGCATACTGTCGGCCAAAAACGGAAAAAACCGCCAATCCGATCAGCCACAATAAAATTTTCAATTTTTTCTTATCCCATATCATCTTTACCATTATACCATAATTTCGCGCAATGGAAAAGCCGCCCTGTCCACAAGGCGGCTTTTCCCATATCCAAGCGTATATTATTTCTTTTCCTTCACTTCTTCCGCCGGAGCTTCCGGCTTGACCACGCCCTCGACCTTAGTCACATCAGCATCGACTTTTTCTTCCAGTTGGGCCAATTCTTCCTCGGTTCTTGGCGGAGTCACCAAAGCCACTACGGTTTCCGGATCAATATCCAATTCGACTTTATTGGAAACCTTCAGATCCCCGATCGTAAGATGCTTTTCGAACGAATCGATAATTGAAACATCCACGTCGATATGCGATGGCAAATCGGCCGGCAAACATTTCACAGTTACCTTGTCGATATTCTTGACCAAGATTCCTCCCGATTCCTTGACAACCCTGGATTCGCCGATAAAGACCAGCTCCACTTCGGTCTCAATCTGTTCATCCATCCTGACTTGGAAAAAATCGACGTGGGTGAATTGTCCGCTTATCCCGTTCCTTTGGATTTCATGGATCAAGACATTGCGTCCGTCCTTGCCATCGATCATCAGATCTATGATCGTGCTCTCTCCCGATTTCCTCAACAGCCTCCGCAAATCGAGCGCATTGACCCACAAACTTTTCGACTCGACTCCGCGTCCATAGACGACGGACGGGACCAAACCCTCCCGACGGCCCTTATTAGCTTTGCGGCCGCGTTCCTCCCGTGATTTCGCATCCAGCACTACCTTGTCCATAAATATTTACGCCCTACCTGAACCCGCATACGGGAATTCCCTAGTTGCGGTTTCCCCTCGGACATTAAAAAAATTAATTTTTGCCGTTTTTGATCAATCGCATGATATCGCCGCCCTCACCGTCAACGAATTGGTATAGGTCCAGGATCTCATCCGAATTTATGGCTTCTCCGCCGAACTTGCTCGCGACCTCCTCGCTATCCAAATCAGTCGCCATCCCGACGCTCATCACGCCCAACTGGTTGTTCAACAAAAAAACGATTGCCGCACTCCGGCACTTCGCGCAAGTGACATGCATAGTGGTTTTTTGTTCTTTTTCGCTCAGGATGACTATGTCGTCAGGATCCAGCGATTTGCCGCAAACCGAACACTTAGCCAAAAAATCTGCTTTATCAGGCTTGTTTTTCATATTTTTGTACTATAGGATTTTAACACATCCAGCGGACTAGTCAACCCCTGCCGGCCTCCCTGGGGTGCAAGGGTGCCGCATCCGGAAAATCGGCCTCAGGACGACTTGATGCGCCGCATATAGATGCTCTGGATTATGCCAAGCGAAGCCAGTACGGAAATCATGGAGCTCCCGCCATAACTCAAAAGAGGCAGGGGCACGCCTGCCACCGGCGCCACGCCGATATTCATACCCACATTCACCAAGATTTGCAAAAACAACATCGTGCCGATACCGACCGCCAAAAGGTAGCCGAAATTATCCCGGGCGAGCCTGGCAGATTCCTTGATCCGATAAAGCAAAATTCCGAACAGCCCCAGGATTATGGCCGCCCCGGCAAACCCTAACTCCTCGGCAAAAACCGCGAAGATAAAGTCGGTATGTTTTTCCGGCAAAAAATTCAATTGGGATTGTGAACCGTGCCCCAAGCCCTTGCCCCAGATGCCGCCCGAACCCACCGCCACGATCGACTGGATGACATTGTAGCCGCTTCCGCGCGGATCCCGCTCCGGACTCACGAAATTCATCAATCTTTCTTTTTGATAATCCTTCAGGATAAACCAGCCTGTCGAAGACGCCAGTACCCCTGCCAAGATCAAGCTGGCCAAAACCCGCTTATTCAGACCGGAAACGAACAACATCCCCGCCCAGATGCCGATAATCACAGCCGCTGAGCCGAAGTCCGGCTGCTTTAAAATCAACATCACCGGCACGAACACCAAAACTATCGAGGCGACCGTCCTGACCACGACGCTCAGATGGGTTTTTTTCTTGGACAAAAAACTGGCCAAAAAAATTATCATAACCACCTTGGTCATTTCCACCGGCTGGATATTGAACGATCCGACCCCGATCCAGCCGGTCGTACCCCTGATCGTAGTGCCCCAGACCACCAGTAAGGACAGGATTGTTATCGTTAAAAAATAAAATTTAGTGCTGTAGGTGATGAATACCCGGTAATCATACGCCGAAAAAAACAGCATCAAGAGCAAGCCGATCGCGACCGAAGTCAGTTGCTTTTCAAAATGGTTCAATTGCGCGCCGATTTCAGTCGACGAAATGCTGTACAGCGTCATCAATCCTACCGCTAACAGCGAAAATACGGCGATCGCCAATATCCAATCAAGCTTTAAAAAATTTTTCATACGTGATAACTAACGGTAATCCGTTTGCTGGAAACCTCCGGATTCGAAATTTTTCTTGATGAAGGACTCCTCATCAAAGATATCCGCTTCGGCCTGGACTTCGATATTCATCACGTCGCCCGGAAACCTATTGAGCCACAAAGACCTGAAGTCCCTGTTTTCCCCCGATTTCACCGTGCGCATTTCCGTCGAATTCAAGGCGATGACCTTATCACCGGCATCTTTCAGGATGATTTCCAGCTTGATCAGGTTGAAATCATAGGGACTTTCGTTTTTCAAAAGACCTTTAGCTTCGCTGAATCCGACGCCGGAACCTATCTGATCATATTGCTTGTTCACGACCTTCAGCTGCGGCCTTTCGAAATAACCGGTGAATTCGACCCAGGATTGGCCGGTTATGTTGAATTCGACGCTACTTGGAACCTTGTCGATCTCAATGTTACTCTCTACGATATATTTGCTTTCTCCGGGCAAAATATAGCCAATCCCCTGTTTGGTCGCCAAGATGCCCCCCGCCGCGTCTTTCAATCGGAACTCGTACTGGAAATTATTGCTGCCGAAAATATTATTCGGATTGGACACCCGGCTATACAAATCATATTTATTGACCGCGCCGCTTTCCACAAACCCGCTTTCCTGGCTGACCAGGTTTTCAGCCGTTATTTTTTCACATCTATCCGGACACACCCCGCCGCAATCGACACCCGTTTCATTCTGGTTTTTAATGCCGTCCGAACAAGTCGGCACCGGACGCGACCAAGCGTATGCCATAAAAACAAACAGCAAAAAAATAGCGACAAAAACCGCTATGATAATAGTCCTTTTGCGCTTATATCTATCCTGCCAAAAATCATTTACGGCTTGTTTGAAATTGTCTAATATCTCCATATCCCATATTCTAGCACAAATTTTTCCACAAAAAAAGAGCATCTTAAAACGCTCTATTTCTACGCCAACACTGGCTGTTTTTCGCAAATAAAAAAGAGCATTGTTTTGGCGGCGTCCTACTTTTCCTAGACTGATGCCTAGATATCATCGGTGCTGAAGTGCTTAACTGCCGAGTTCGGAATGGGATCGGGTGTTGCCACTTCGCTAGAACCACCAAAACAATGCTCTCTTATAATATCCGATGCGGAACTACGAATCAGATGCGAATCTACAAAATTTTTGTTCGTAGATTCGTATACGTTTCGCAGTTTCGAATCGGTCTGTTAAAATGCGTTTATGACCGGAGCGAAAAACAAGAAAGTAAACGTCGCAATCGCGATTACGGAAAAGATTATGAAGATGAACTTCAAACTCTCCCCGTACTTATTCAGATACGTTTTCTTATTTTTATCCATTGTAAACATACTATATGGTCTTATCATGTAAGTCAAATGCCTTGTCGGATTCCGTTTTGACCGGATCCGACTGGGACCATTAGAAACTATTAACTGCTAACCGATCTAGCGACAAGTAACACGAGACACGAAGCAATTTTACTTGCTGCATGTTGCATGCTACACGCCACTAAAAAATTTAAATTTAGGAGTGTAATTTTGATTTATTAGTATCTCTCGACTTAATGCATTGCTGCACTTGCATCT
>JAUXSI010000030.1 GCA_030679985.1 Candidatus Moraniibacteriota bacterium
CTAAATTAAATCCAATGATAAGAGTGCCAATGGACTATATTGCTGAAAACGAGACGGATTTGATTGAATTCTTTAAGTCAGTGCGATAAACAAGCAAAAATAATTTACATCCGATAACATCGCATATCCGGTTCCGCTACGCTCCACCCAAATTGCTTCGCAACTTCGGATGATGCGAAAACGTTAAACGAAAAAAATTTTATCCTAGTGCTATGAAAACATTAATTCTCACTTCAAGCGGACAATTTATCACCGCCAATAATGTGGATCATTTTTTGCCGAAGAAAATAACCGACTGTAAAATCGCGCATATTATTACCGCGTCAAAAAAGGTGTCGGACGATAGCTATATTGGAAGGCATCGGCAAAAAATGGACGAGCTGAACTTCTCCTATGACGAGATTGACATTGCTGGCATGAATGAAGAAGAATTAAAAAAGGCACTCGACGGGCATGATATCATTATGGTTGATGGTGGAAACACTTTCTATTTATTAAAGGCTGTCAGAGAAAGTGGCTTTGAAAAAGTTGTAAAAGAGTTGATTGAAAAAGGTGTGGTTTATATAGGTATAAGCGCTGGCTCGTATATAGCGTGCCCGTCGATAGTCGTAACAACTTACGCCAAGAAACAAAAAGATAGATGTGGTGTTTCCGATTTTACTGCCATGAATTTAGTGCCTTTTTTAATTAAAGCGCATTATACGCCAGATTTACTGCCCGACTTAAAAGAGATTAGGAGTAAGGTAGGTTATCCATTGCATATTTTGAATGACCAGCAAGCTCTATTAATCAAGGACGGAGAAGTTCAACTCTTAGGAGGCGGTGATGAAATAATATTATAGGCGAGCTAACAACGACGGATAAAACTTTCATCGTTTAACACGGCATATCCGGTTCAGGAATTTTTCACAATATTATGTTACATAAAGCAAGAAAAACTTCGGATGATGCCGATACGTTATGTGAAATATTAAAAATTCTTTTCGGGTCCTTTTGGGACATTTAATCGGGACAAAATTATTTTTTTATTTTTTGGCGCTCAATAAACACATGAAAGAGAAATACATTCCATCGAAAGAAGAAATAGAACTGGCTGAAGAAATGGCCGTAGAGGGTCAAATGACTCCGGAACAAAAAAAGGATTCTGAAATCAGGGCAAAAAATTGGGAGCAAAAGCAAATGCCTTGGATTTCACCTGATTTTGATAATGATAATATTGACGAAAATTTTGAGCGCAAACCAGTAACTCTTGAGCAAAAAGAAGAGATGGATAAAAGACTTGCGGAACTTGCCAAAATCTTCGAAGGCTTAAATATAAACTGGCATTTGGATGGCGCATTGAATATTTCATTGATGATTGGAAGATATATTGGCAATCATAAAGATATAGATTTATCAATTGAAAAAAGCGAACTTGCAGAATTTGAATCTCAACTGCTAAAAAAAGGGTTCGGATTATTCTTATCAAGAACGGAAAATAAAACAAAAAATAAAATACTGCGGAGATTCGCTCATGACAGCTTTGTTGATACTGACACCGAACACGAAGGGCTGCTTGTTGTTGCAATTAATAAAGGTGGGCAAGTCAGAAGAGATAATTTATTGAATTTTGTCGACATTCATATTGTCGGAAGAAATGCAGATGGTCAGCCACTATCTGGAATTTCAGGTGTTGTTATTCCTGACAAATGGGCAAAACCATATCCGGTTGAATTTCAAGGAAAACAATTTAATTTATCACACCCAGGAAAAATTTTATATTACAAGTTAAATCAAGGAAGAGGCTATGATGTAACCGATATCCAACGATTAATTAAAACCGGAATGATTAAAGAAGAAGATGTTACAGATGTAGAAAAAGTAATAGAAAGTGAATTTACTGCAAATGTTGTACATGGACGAAAAGTAATTGAGTCGGTTGTAAAGCAATTAACACCAGAAATGAATACGGATCAAATTATTGATGTAATTTTGCAACAACATGAATCAACAAAGGGAGGCGAAGAAGCACGAGAATTTTTTAGGCCGATTGCACAAAAAATTTTTGAATCAGATGACAAGTCAACGGATGCGATGTTAAAAACTTGGATTGAATTATTTAAAGTAGAAGAAAAAAATAATCAAAAACTCGAGGAAATTAATCGAGTTAGACAATCAGTCGTTGAAAGGAATTAGTCCGAATGTTGCTGCTGTTTCATTTTTTGTTTCTACAATCACGCTACTCACGGTACACTTTATTGGAAAGATAACGAATCGTAAAACAATAAACACATAAATACGATAAGAGTCTTGAAAAAATGAATTCACCCCTGCCCCTCTTCATCTTTTCAAGACAAAAAAATCAAATTTTCTTAGATGCAATAATAGAGTACGATGATATTAACGGCGAGATAAAAAATTGACATCGTTGAACAACTTATATCTGGCTCAAGAAATTGACATATTAATATTTCGTAGGAAAGTCAATTTCTTTCGACCCAAATTTTTGCCACAGCTACGCTGCGCAAAAACTTCAGATATGAGTAACGTTAGGCGAAATAATTTTTTCTCTCTTTTAAAATGTTTCCTTCTGGTCTTCTTTTTTGAAACAAGGAATGCAAAATAAGATTTTCTTTTTTATTTTATAGAGGGGAATAAGGTGTTTTCTTCCGCTCCGCTACAGAAAACGAATTTTTTGAAAAAGAAAAGCCCCGAATGGTTATACCACTAGGGCTTGAGAGCTGATTTGTCTCCTGTGTTTCGGCAGGAGGCTTACCGACCTAACTGCCTATGGTTAGGATTTCCCGACGCGCATCCGGAGTTTGTTGCCGTCAGGCTCCTCAACTTCGTATACGCCGTCAGGACGCTGGGTGGCCTTGGTGTCGGCGGTTTTGGAGTTCATGCTCCAGACGAGCTCGAAGATATTATTATAATCACCTTCGTGGCTCGTAATGGCCATTTGAATCTCCGGGAGTTTTTTGATCTCGGCCGGAACCGTGGCGATAGTCTCTCGCCACTTTTCCCATGCGCCTTTGATCGCCGCTGCCGTGACTTTCGGATCGTTCCGCAGCTCGGCGGGAAACGAATCATACGAGTAAATCTGACCGTAGGTGGCTAGGGCTGCAAAGAGTACTTCCCGATCCGTCCAAAGTTCAGGGGCGACATATTGCATCATGAACCCCCCGGTACTCTGTTTCATAGCGGCCAAGGCGATCTCGCGGTTTCCGCGCAACCTTTCGGAGGCGTACTCAAAATTATGCGAGTCGCCGCTAACCGCTGCCAAGACAACATCGTGGTCGTCTTTCAGGCGATCCGAGAGCCTCGAGAAATACTGGAAATCGAAGGTGAACGTACATCCATCCTCCGAAAGGAATCCGCTTCTCCTGATGACTAAAAGAACTAGCTCCTTGTCATCCTTTAAAACGGCTGGGGCAAAATAAATATTGCCCGGGTCTTTCTCGATCCACTCCCGCATTTTACCAACGTCATCAAAATCCTCGTCGGGAATGGCGCCTTTGGGCTCCTCGCGCTTTACTTCCAGGTGATTCTGTTGGAGAAGCTCGATGATTTGGAGCCGTGGCATTCCAGTGTCCTCTCCGATGATCTGGAGAAAAACCGGAACCGGAATACAGTTTTCCTCATCCGTATCGCGGTTGACCCACAGGAGGTCGTAGTAGGTATCCCTATCCATCGATCTCCGTTCGTAGGAAATCCCGTTGGCACCATAAAGAGTACCGAAGAAATCCCTATTCTTGTCTTCGTACTCCGCCCCACAACCGTCAAAATTCAGTCTGTTGAATATCATTTTTTTCTCTCCCTTCAGAATTTTTGCCCGCAACTGCCGGAATTGCTTCGCGACAGAAGTCGGGATGAGGTTTTGAGCGACGAGATTCTCAAGTCCGTCTTGAAGCAACTTAAAAACTTTTTTGGCCTGGCCTTGCTCAAGGGTCAGGACTCCCCGCACCAACTGCTCGACCGTTAGCTCCGAGGATAAACTCCCGGCGCCATCCATTTGGTCCATAACGGATCCTCCTTTTTGGAATTTTAGCTACTGTCCCGCCGTCTGGTCGGTAATTCCGCTTGTGCGGAAAATAGCTTGCTACGAAATAGCAATAAAAAGGCGAAAATTCACCGTCTTATTGCTACTCCGTAGTTCGCTTATTCAATTTTCAAAGGGCAATCAATTTCGATTTTTTAGTATAGCACCTTTTTAATGGTTTGTCAATAGTTTTGTTGTAAAATAGCTATAATAAGCCAAAATGCAATAAGGAGTTTTTGGGCTTTGGGCATTCACCCCTGACCCCTCTGCCCAAAATCCAAAACAAAAATGACCAACGGAAATGCCCTTGTGGTACAAATTTTCTTAGTAATAAAATATATTTTAACCCAATAAAAATCGAGATAAAAAAAATTTATATCGCACAACACGACACATGCGGTTCATCCCGATTTTCCATTAGTACTTTCATAAGGAATATCGGGACTCACCCAAATCGCGCTGACGATATTTCAAATTTAGTGATATAATTCAAGCAAGAGGATATTCAAAGATTTGACCGATGGACACGGGCGCGACTTCGGATATTCAAATGCGCTATCGGGAATAATTAAAATTTTTCTTACAAATGATCGGGATAATATTAATTTCAATCGGAACTTTTTTTAGGGAGATTTCTGACTCGATTGGAAAATTCAAGGTCAACAATCATGAGGAAAGCAATTTCACCATGGCATTTTTAAGCCTATTCTGGGGAGCGATTTTTTTTACGCTTGTCAGCATTTTCAAAAATGATGGGTTTGTTTTTAAATTTGCATCCTTGCCGACGTTTTCAATCAGGGCGGTTTTAGAAATAATCCAAACCTACATAACGGTCTTGGCGATAGTCGGGACTGATCGATCGACCTATAGTTTCGTGCGGACCATCACGATACCGCTTCTTCTGGTTGTTGATTTATTATTAGGATATAAGGTCGGCCTTTTGCCCGTCGTTGGCGTTTTTATCATACTGGTCGCCCTGATGATGCTATTTTTAAATGAAGGGATTAAGAAAAACGGCATCGGATTCGTGATTTTTTCAGCCATAAACGCAGTGGCGACTATTTCCTTGTTTAAATATGACATCACGCATTTCAATTCCATCGCTGCCGAACAGTTGCTTATAACGTTGATATTATTGACATTTTTTATGGTTCTTTCGCTGTTTAAAGCCCGGGAAAATCCGTTCGTGTTTTTAAAACAGCCGGTATTCTTTTTACAATCGTTTTCAGTCGGCATTGGCGAAGTGATAGGAAGCTTCGGTTACAATTATGGCGCCGCTTCGATAATGACTGCCGCCAAACGATCCACCGCTATTTTATGGTCGCTTTTATCCGGTAAAATTTACTTCGATGAAAGTGAATTGATTTTGAAATTTACAATATTTATTTCGCTGCTGTCCGGACTGGTTTTGCTGTCAATTTAGATGGATTGCGACCCACCCCAGTTTCACTTTTAAAATAAACGGGGATATCGGAACCCAGCCCAATTTTTTGCCCCTTTTAACTATTGATATATAATAAGGAGGCGGGAAAAAACTTCCCATTTTCGGATACGTTGCGTGAAATAATTAAAAATTCTTACTATGGCTGAGAAATTCCCGAAACATTTTGACAAACCTGCCACTAAGCCTGCTTCCAGTGAAAGCGATGCTGTTTTCAGCAGAAGGGATTTTATAAAGAAAACGGTAGCGGGAGGAATACTTTTAGCAATGGGAGAATCGCCGGTTGCCGAAGCCGCTCCTGGCCTAGAAATTAAAATCCATAGCTCTACCGCTGAAATCAGTTATGATGGCAACAAAATAAAACTATACAAAAGAAACGGGGCAATCGCTTATCAAATCATAAAAAAAAGACGGGATTCGTCCGTGCCAGCCCCGGTAGAAGAAATTGACTTCCAAAATAAAAGGGGGCTCGTGCTAAAAATTTCCCCTGCGCTAGACGACGCTTTCGGAAGCGGAAGGCCGAACATGAGCAATGAGGTCAGCCGCATATTTGACGCTTTTTTCGGCACCGGAGAAAACGGAGACAACCGAGAAGCCGGCCATGGCGGCCAAGAAGTTTTTCAGGGCAAGACTTTTCTGGATCTTGATTATGGAACCTATGCTCTTGATCAGGAATCGTCCGATCCGCCTGCCACCTATTTGTTAGTTGAAAATAAAAATACGGGATCGCTGTATTGCCTTTCTTTTGTCCAGGTGGCTTTTGATATGATATATGGGAGCGGATCAGCCCGGAAAATCGGATTGTACGGGAACGCTTGGGCGAATGATTTGAAATTGCAAAACGAAATTGATTACGACCCAAGCAAGCATAAAAATTTACCCAAGGGAACGATTGTCCGCTTTGAAGAATTAGGGCACGTCGGCATATCATTGGGCGGCGACAAGGTTGCCCACATCATCGGGGACGAATTTTATATAGACCATTCAAACGATATCACCTATCCTGATTATCGACCGGCAAGGATTATCATTCCGGACGGATCCTATGCGGCCAAAAAAATAGAAATTTGCAAAATAAGCGGCGGACAAAAAAATTTGGGGAGATTCGAAAGAGGAAGAAATATCGAAAATGTCGCCTACAGAACCAAGCAAATGATCACTAAGCGGAACGAAACGAATTTAAATTATATCAGGGAGGTTATTTTCCAGTTAAACAAAGACAAGTTCAAGGTCATACACGGCAATGGTAATTCCGACACTATCGTTGTATTAAAAAATAATTATGCCGCGCTTGATATGCCGGATGAATGGCTCGATCCCAGATAAAAAAATAATACTGAAATGGCATACGGATTAAGATCGCATCGCGGAACATCTCCAGCGGACATATTTATGTTTCTGCAGCCGCCGACCGTTAGCGCTACTGGAGCCAGTGGTTTTTATCGCCTATTCCCCCTTCAAGATGTCAGAAATTTTTTCGGCGCATTCGTCCCAATTAAACCTTTTCACGTTCTCATAGCCCTTTTCCACCACAGCATCCTTATATTTTTTGTTTGAAATCAGCTCAAAAGCCCGCTCGGCGATATACCACGGCTCGTTCGGATCCACCAGCACCGCCGAATCCCCCGCGACCTCCGGCATCGAAGACACATTGGAAGTGATGACCGGCACGCCCACGCTTTGCGCCTCCAGGATCGGAATGCCGAAGCCCTCATAGAAAGTCGGGAACATAAATATGTCCGCCTGCGAGATCAACCCGAACTTATCCTCATCTTTCACGAAACCGAGCTGGATGATGTCGTCCCTATGCGCGGATTCCTTGATATGCGCTTCTATTTCCAAAAAACCGTAACCGCCCCTGCCGGCTAAAACCAGTTTGTGGGGAACGGCGTATTTTTCCTTCAACATCTCAAACGAGCTGATTATACCCAAGATATTTTTTCTCTCCTCCAGCCTGCCGACAAACAACAGGAACGGTTTATAGTTTTCAATCTGCAATTCTAAACCTGTCGCGGTTTTTCGATTTTGGATCCGTGATTTCGCTTCGGCGTCGTATCCCTCATATATGACCTGGATCTTATCTTCCGGAATCCCATATAACCGCACCAGATCCTGCTTGGTATTCCGGGAAACGCTTATGACCCTTTCCGCCCAACGGCAGGAATTTTTGATCGACCAGCGCATATAAAATCTCGCCCACCCCGAATAGGCTTGCGGAATCATTTCATATTCCAAACCATGGATAGTCACGATGGTTTTTTTGGGATGGATCCAAGGCGCCGTGTGGGCCGGCACGAACAACGCGCCCACCGGATGCAGGAGCATCTCCAAAGACAAGCCCATCTGCGTCCAGAATCGGGGCCAATGTATCGTTTTTATTCTCCAATTTCCCGGTATTTCTAAATCGACTTGCTGGTTTTTCCGCACATACAAAACGACCTGGTGGCCGCCCAACTTGTTCCGCAGGTGCTTTATGGTTTGGTATGAATATTCCTCGATTCCGGTCCTATTCCTGATAAAAGCCCTTGAGCCGTCAATCCCGATTAACATAATTCGATTCGAAATTACGAATTAGGATGCGAATCTACGAAATCAACGAATTCCGTTCGTAGATTCGTTTAAGTTTCGTAGATTCGCATCGGTTATTTATTGAGCGTTATCGTCCGCTTGTACAGATCCAGATTTTCC
>JAUXSI010000034.1 GCA_030679985.1 Candidatus Moraniibacteriota bacterium
GACACTCAGAAAGATCATCTTGACGACCGCTACTTCCAATACCAAGCCACCCTCATCTCCACTGACGGAACTAGCACCCCGACCCTCAGCGACGTCACCGTTTCCTACGCTACCGTCAACTTGCCGACCGTCACCACCCAAACGATTTCCGACATCAACTCCGTCACCGCTACCGGTAACGCCGACCTCACCGCTACCGGCGGAGAGAATCCGACCAGATATATCCAGTGGGGCACGGTTTCCGGCACCTATCCTGGCCAATGCAGCGCCGACCTCGGTTCTACCGGCCTCTACTCTTGCCAACTCACTGCCCTTACTCCTGACACCACCTACTACTACCGCGCCAAAGCCGTCAACTCGGCCGGCGAAGCGTATGGCGCGGAACAGTCTTTCCGCACCCTCCCGAACGAAGTCACCATCAGCAATCCCACCTCCTCCGACATCACCGAACTCTACGCTGACAGCTACATCGCTTTCGACTCCGGCACCCTGGACGCCACCGACCAAGTGACCACCCATGTTGACGTCACCTTGGCCACCGGCGCAAACCAAATCACCCTGCCAGACAACACCGCCATCACCAACACCGAAGGTGGAAACTTCGATATGTCCGCTTTCGACATCACTCTCCGGGACGTCCGCTCTGAAGTCTCCGACAGTCTGGCCGCCGTCAAAGTCGGCGTGCCTAACACTAAGCTGACGTTCACCAACAACCCGGTCACCCTCAGCATCTATCTCGGCTCCCAGCATAACGGCAAAACGATGGCTGTCCAATACCAGGAAGACGGAGACCTGACTTGGAACGACCACACCACCTGCGTCATCACCGACAGCCTGTGTAGCTTCACCACCACCCACGCCACCACCTACTCAGTTAATGGAGATGGTTCTATCTCCGGGGAAACCAACATCAACTCTTCTTTGCCGATCGAAGCCACCATCGCCCTAGCTTGCACCGACACCCTGACGCTCAACCCGATTACCGGTACCGGCCAATCGGCTATCGACGCCGCCAACGAAGCTACCTGCAACGTCAAGACCAACAACTCGAACGGTTACAAGCTGGAATGGTCCGCTCCCCAGGAAAATCTCACCAACGCTACTGCCGACACCATCTCTGGTTATCTGCCAATCACTCCGAACACCCCGGAGATCTGGACCATCGACCAAGCCACCGCGGCTTGGGGCGCCCGCCTCAAATCTACCTCCACCGATCCCGACACCGACCTATGGGGAACAAGCGATGGCTACGCCGGCAAATGGCTCAATGTTTCCGCTACCGCCTACCAGATCATCGTCCGCTCCACCGAAACCCTCCAGACCGGTTCTGATCAGATCATCCAATTCGGTTCTGAGATCGGTTCCAATAAATTCCAACCCACCGGCACCTATACCGGTAGTGTGGTGATGACGGCGACGACGTTGTAGAGGGGTATATTATATTTGGTTTGAAATGACTGGTCCTTTGCGGGCTAGCCGTTTTTTGCTAGGTGTAACTATGAAATATAGCCTGTTTATGCTAAAATATGACTAGCGATATAATCGATTTAATTCCATCTCTATGTCCAAGGTCGTCATTGATATAGAAACCATCGGTTTTGATTTCGATTCGTATGATCAAAAAAGCCGGGAATATTTGTTAAAATATGCGCAGACTGAAGATGAGAGGATGGACGTGAAAAACAGATTGGCATTCTACCCCTTGACGGGCGAGGTCGTGACGATCGGAATGTTGAATCCGGATACTGGGCGGGGAATAGTTTTTTTCCAGGATAAGGGAACGGGCGTAGAAAAATTTGAAAAAGAGGGGATGGTCTATGAAGCCGGCAGTGAGAAGGAAATTTTGGAAAAATTCTGGGACCTGGTGAAAACATATAAACAGATCATAACTTTCAATGGCCGGACTTTCGACTTGCCTTTTCTGATGTTGCGCAGCGCGATCAACAAAGTACGGACTTCGCGCAATTTTATGAGTTACCGCTATGACGCGCGGGAACATTGCGATTTGTTGGATCAGTTGACGTTTTACGGCGCCAGCCGCCGGTTCAGTTTGGATTTTTACGCCAAGTCGTTCAACATACGGAGTTCCAAGGAAGAGGGTATCGATGGATCGATGGTCGGCGGGATGTACAAGGAGCAAAGATATCTGGACGTGGCCGACTATTGCGCCCGCGACCTGCGCACGACCAAGGAGTTGTATGATTATTGGAATAAATACCTGAGGTTTTAGATGGAAAATAGGAAATTATATATCATCGCGCATAATATCCGCAGCGCCCATAATGTGGGCGCGATTTTCCGTTCTTGCGATGGGGCGGGCGTGCAGAAGATATTTTTGACCGGCTATTCGCAGAGGCCGGCGGAAGAGGATAAAGAGATCAAAAGCAAGCCGGAAAAAATGCTGGAAAAAACGGCGCTGGGCGCCCAACTGAGCGTGGAGTGGGAGGGCGCGGATGATTTGGCGGCGTTGATCGTCAGATTGAAAAAAGCCGGCGTCCAGATCGTGGCGCTGGAAAAAACCGACAGCAGTCTTAATATAAAAAAATTCAAACCGGCCTTTCCGATGGCGCTCATTTTGGGGCATGAGGTGGACGGCGTGAAGGATGAGATTTTGCGGATGTGCGACGCGGTAATCGACATCCCGATGCGCGGAAAGAAAGAATCATTGAACGTTTCGGTAGCTACCGGCATCGCGATTTATGAAATCCTGGGTTAATGGTATAATGTGATTATGGTTAAAAAAACAAAACTGGCCGTGTTCGATATCGACGGAACGATCTTCCGTAAAAATCTGGCCTTCGAATTGATCAACGAGTTGTCTTGGAAAGGAGTCTTCAAAAAAGACGTGCGCAAGGAATTGGTGGGATATTATTGCAATTGGCTTGACCACAAAGGAACCTATGAAGAGTATAGGCGGGCCTTGGTCGATCTGTACGCGCAAAATTTGAGAGGTTGCAAAAAGGAAGATGTTGTCCGGGCATCCAGGGAAGTGATAAAATTTTTCCAAGACCGTACCTATGTCTTTGCCGAAGACTTGATCCGGAAATTGAAGGCTGAGAACTATAATATCATCGCGGTTTCCGGCTCGCCCAGCGAGATAGTGGAGGAATATAACAAACATTTGCAATTTGACGCGGTTTTCGGTTCGGTGTATGAATTAGATGAGCACGATGTCTATACCGGCGGCTCGACCTTCGAGCCTACCAAAGGCAAAAGCCAGGTCGTCCGGCAATATCTGGTGGAAAACGATCTTTCGCTGGCCGGATCATACGGCATCGGCGACACGGAGTCGGACGCTTCAGTACTTGAGATGGTGGAAAATCCGATCGCCTTCAATCCGAATTTGAATCTGAAAGAAATCGCCGAGAAAAACAATTGGAAAATTATCGTTGAAAAAAAGGACGTCATCTATGATTTGAGCGGGAGCGTTAAAAACAAGACCATATAAATAACCATTAAGTCCAGCCTATGTTATTATTGATAATTTTCATATTCATCCTGGTCGGAATCGTCTGGCTTCTGATCGAATATATCCAAAGCCCCACGCTCAACGCTTTTTTGGACGAAAAAATTATGCACCGGTTCTTGTGGTTGTGGTTGCCGTTCTACGCCTTGTGGCGGCTTTCAAAGGAGATGATTTTCAAGGATAAGCCAGCTAATGAAAAATAAAAACACAGGAAAACTTTCGAAAACACCGTTTACGCGGTGTTTTTTTTGTGGTATGATAAGGATGTAAAAACCAATCTAAACCTTCAAACAAAAAAATATGTCCAAAACAAAACTGCTTTTAATTTCCACCCTGGCCATCTTCGGAACGGCTTTTTTTGTTCCCGCCCAAGCGCAGGAGGCTCCGCTCGCGCCGCCGGAATTGCAAGGACCGACCGTCGCCCTGCCGGTCCAAGTCGAGGGCACCGTCGATTGTTTCGATTACTACAAATTCGGTTCCGTCCAGGTGGATGTGGAAGCGGAAACGGCCGCGACTGTTTCCGGCGTCCCGATGACTTTTTCCGCCACTCTCAAAAACGACAACGATTATCCGATCGTGGACGGAGCGGTCTACGCCAAGGTTTTCCGCAGCCAGAAAGACCAGGACCAGGCGCACGCCAATGGCAACTTTTTAGTGGACCAATTCTTTGTCCAGGAAGATATTTCTTTGGGCGCCAAGGAACAAAAGAAAATCAATTTCACCTGGCAAGTTCCCAATTATGCCGTTTCCGGCGACTACCAAATCGCGATGTTTTTCACCAGCGCCAAAAAATTCAACCTACTGGGGTTATCATTTACCGATGACGTGGTCGGCAACACGCTGAATTTTTCCGTGGTCGGGGAATTGGATAGGAATGTCGAATTCGACAAGAATGCCGTCAAAACCAACGATCAGGATTACCACTTCGCTGCCTTCCCGCCCCGTTTCAAAGACGAGGACATAACGGTCAAAACAAGTCTGGTCAATGCCACCCCGGAAGCGCAATCCATCCCGGTCGTCTGGAAGCTCTACTCCTGGGACGGGCAAACCGAAGAAAATCTCATCGAAACTAAGAATGAAACGATTCAAATTGATTCTAATGCAACCAAGCAACTTACCTATGTCATCAAAGATAAAGCCTTCCCGGTGTACTATTTAGTGGCTGAGGCCCGCTACCAAGACACCAAGTCTATCCTGGATATCCGCACAGTCAGGGAAAACGTCAACAAAGTCAGGATCAACTTTCCATCCATTACCAATTACCCGCTCAAACAAAACGAAAAAAACACCCTCTTTGTCTGCGCCCACAATTCCGGCACGGCCGATGTCATCGATAACAACAAGTTGGTAGTCACGCTTCTGGATGAAAACCAAAAAGAAATCCACAAGTATGCCTACCAAGGTCAGATTTCCGGCGCGATGATGGGACTCAAAGAGGAATTCACGCCCAAACAAAACTACGCCACTTTCTATATCAAATCGGAACTTTTTACGGACGGTCAGTTGGTAGACAGCGCCCAGATGAAATATGACTGCCGGCAATTGGATCCGGAAGCCTGCCCAAGCCAGGCCAAAAGCCAGATCGCGGCCGATGACGCCGGGGATACCCAAGAAAACCCCTGGCTCAAACCGCTGTTACTCATCATTTTAGTGTCAACTTTCGCCCTTTCGCTCATCGTCTTCATCATCAAACGGAAGCGGCCGTATGTCGGGCTGTTCCTCCTCGGTTTCATAGCGGTTTCGATGCTGTTGGGCGGAGCGGGCAGGGCGGAGGCGAAGAGTGTGGTGTGGAATGATATATTGAAATTTACGGGTAAACGTACATATGTTGGAATGTACACTAGTGATGTTGCTGTTACTCTCAATGCAACTTTGCAAAATGCAGGTACTGGCGTGGTTTTATCAGACGGATCTTTTATAGCTGTGGGTACAAAAATAAATATTATTACGAATCATTCCAATACGGATATCTCTTGGTTTGGAACTGGATATAATCTTGATTCTCCTTACGGGTATTGGAAAAATTTAGCGAGTAGACCGGTTGGAGCTTCTTGTGTTAATCTTGTGAACTGGATAGGTGATGGAAATGAATATTATTATACCGATCTTTCTGTTAACCCGCCATCTATTGTCCTTTCTAACTCGGGAACTGCTAGTCTTTCTTGTTCTGGATTAGTTTGCACTGTTAATTCCCCTGGGACTATAAGGCTTAATATTAATTTCTCAAGCACATATGGTAAATGGCATTGGTCATGGATTCCCGGGTATTACTATCCATCTTCGCAACAAATTTGTACTACGGAGTATACAGAACTGTCAGCTCCAGATGTGACTATCCCGTCTCAAGCTATATCCTATGATCTCACCGCCGTCTCTTCCAATAATCCGCCGGCAATTCCAGTCATAACTGGACCGACCACTGGAATAGTAAATACGAATTATAATTTCACCGCCACTGCCACCGATCCGGATGGGGATCAATTGAAATATGGAATAGATTGGGATAACAATAATATCATCGACCAATGGTTGCCGGGAACAGGTGTCGTCAATTCAGGAATTTCCCAAACCGCCACGCGCCAATGGCCAACCGTCGGCGCTAAAACCTTCAAAGTCAACGCCTGCGACAGCAAGGGCGGTTGTTCCGCTTGGTCAAGTCCGTTCAGGATAACCATTTCAACTCCGCCTGACCCGTGCGCCAGTATAGATCCGATTGCGGGCCGATGCGGCGTCGCGGACGGCCAGGCCTATCTGACGGCTCCGGCCAGCAACCTGCTGTGCGCTTCAGGTAATCCGTCTCCGGCCTCCCTTTCCGGTTCTGGGCCGTGGAACTGGAATTGCAACGGCATCTGCAGCACTAGTAACGCATCCTGCAGTGCCAGTCAATCAGTGGATCTCAACTGGAAGGAAGTAAATCCGAATTAGGAGATAAAAAGTTGGCGTAAAAAACTCCCGGAATCATTCCGGGAGTTTTTTGGTTGAAAGAGATCTATTTTACTTTCTCGATGAATTTCGCGAAAATGGTCGGATTTTCCGTAGCCATCTGGGACAAGACTTTCCTATCGACTTCGATTTTTTTGTCAGTCATCGTTTTGATCAAGATGCTGTATTTCATTCCGAGCTCGCGTACGGCGGTGTTAAGCCGGGTGATCCACAATCGGCGCATCGATCTTTTCTTAGCCCGCCTGTCGCGGTAGGCGTAGGCGCCCGCTTTGATGACGGCTTGCTTGGCGGTCCGGTAGAGCGAACTGCGCTTCCAACGGTATCCTTTGGCGTCTTCCAGGAGGTTTTTCCTTCTTTTCGAAGCGGCTACCCCGCGTTTTACTCTGGTCATTTAATTGGGAATTTTAAATTTTAAATTTCCAATTTTAAATGAAATCCAAATGCATAAATTTTTAATGACTTAAGCATTTGATAATTTAAAATTGCTTTAAAATTTAAAACTTATAATTTAAATTTGATTAATTATCGGCGGCTACTTTTGCTCGGCAGGGCGCGCAACATATTCTGTTCGTCAGCCTTGAAGAGCCTGACATCGCCCTTCTTCTCCATTCCCTCCCGTCCGGTTTCCTTCCGGTTGTAATGGTTTTGTCCGGCCTTCCTCTTGGTCACTTTGCCGGTGCCGGTCACTTTGACTCTTTTAGCCGCGGCTTTTCTCGTTTTTAATTTAGGCATAAGTTCGGGAATTTTAAATTTTCAATTTAATTTAAAATTGACTTAAAATTTAAAATTTTTAATTTAAAATTTATACTGTTTCCGGCGCGATAACTATATTGAATCCGCTCGGGTACTTTTTTATTTCCTGCTCCGGCTTGAACGGGACGGAGATGGTTTTGACGAAATTTTCCAGATTTTTCCTGGCCAAGTCCTGATGGGCTTTTTCCCGGCCGCGCAGGAATATTTCGATTTTTATCTTGTGGCCTTTCTTGAGGAATTTTTCCGCCATATCCCGCTTGACTTCCAAATCATGCGTGTCCGTCCGGAAGCCGATGCGGATGCCTTTCACGTCGATCGTTTTCTGTTTGGCCTTGTTGACCCGGTCCTGTTTGGATTGCTGGTATTGGTATTTGCCGTAATCCATTATCTTGCAGACAGGGGGCAAAGCCCGCGGGGCGATTTCCACCAGATCAAGCTCCTGTTGCTTGGCGATCTGCAACGCGTCGAAAGGAGTCATAACTCCCAGCTGGTTGCCCGCATCGTCAATTACGCGGATTTGCGGAACCCTGATTTGTTCATTGATTCTGGTGAGCGGACCTTTTTTTACGAAAGGCCGTCTGGTTGGTACTCTTCTAATGGTTTTGTATTTAAATAATTAATTTACTACGAATTACAAATCCTTTGCGAATTTACAAATATACGAAAGAGTGATTTGTACATTCGTAAATTCGTATTCAATTTGTAATTTGTAGAACGTGGAGATGATGGGAATTGAACCCATGTCCAAAATCATTCATCTAAAACAGTCTACAAGCTTAGTCCGCCTATTGGATTCGACCGGAAAGTGATAGGTGGACGAAACCTTCCCGATCTATTGCTAATGGAATTTCGCAAGCCCGGCTTAGAAAATACCGGGAAAGCTATCCTAATGATATGGCACCGAGATCCGCCTATTAGGAGTTGACGGTTCGATGACTACTGCGATAACGCCTTAGGGCGATATTTAGGCAATAGCAACCGCAAAATTTGAAGTAAATGCTTGCGCAAATACTGATTTTGCTTTTGTTATGAAGTTTGCACTTATAACTTTGATGAATGTTTGGCGAGCAATCATCATGCTCGGCTTGCATATTTTAAACGTACGACCTGTCGAAACCAAACATCCCCATGCCCGCCAAAGGCGGGAAATCCTAAATTCTAAATCTCAAATTTCAAATAAATCTAAAATATAAAATTACAAATTTCAAACCGTTTTGAATTTAAAATTTTGGATTTATTTGGAATTTGTAATTTTATATTTT
>JAUXSI010000041.1 GCA_030679985.1 Candidatus Moraniibacteriota bacterium
GTGGCGCTGGGCAATTGCGCGGCGATGGGCGGTATCCCGGAGATTAAAAACTACCAGGAAGGCGCCAATACGATCAAGCATGTCTATAAATATATCCACGGCATCAATAATCCGGAAATCAAAGAGATCGATAATTTCGTAAAAGTCGATTTCGTTTTTCCGGGCTGTCCGATTTCCGGCGAGGAATTTTTGCGTTACATCCCGGAATTGCTGGCGGGCCGGATTCCGGTCATCCCTGACCAGCCGGTTTGCATCGAATGCAAAGCGGCCGGCAATCGCTGCTTGCTGCTGGATAAAAAGCCGTGTTTCGGACCGATGATCCAGGGCGGCTGTGGCGCGGTCTGTCCGACCTCCCGGATGACTTGCCAAGGCTGTCGCGGCCTTCGGCCGACAGGCAACGTGAAGGCGATGCGTGCGGCTCTTAGAAATATGGTGACCGATCATGAATTTGAAAATATCGCTGAAATTTTCGGACTGCGGGATGATATCGAGGCAAGGGAAAAATCATAAAAATACAAAAATTATGGATATAAAAATAAACCATATCGCAAAGATGGAAGGGCATGCCGGGTTTATGGCGAGCGTGCTGGATGGGGATGTCAAAAGCGCCAAATTGGAAGTGCAGGAAGGCATCCGTCTAATTGAGGGCGTCCTGATCGGACGATATTATACGGATATGCCTATTATCGCCCAGCGGATCTGCGGAATCTGCCCGGTGGTGCACAACCTGACCTCGATCAAAGCTTTGGAGAACGCGATGGGCGTCCAAGTCACGCCGGAAACCGAGAAATTGCGCGCGGTGATGGAATTGGCGCAAATCATCCATTCACACGCCCTGCATCTTTTTTTCCTGTCACTGGCGGATTTTTTGGATATGGACAATGACATCCAGCTGGTCAGCGCTTATCCGGAAGAAACAAAAATCGCGGTGCGTCTGCGGGAATTCGGTATGGATATCGTGCGGGTAATCGGCGGACGGGTCATCCATCCGCTGACCAACGAAGTAGGCGGTTTTAAAAAAGCTCCGGAGGCGGAAGCCTTGCGGAAGATCGTCGCGGATAGCGAACGGGCGTTGCGGGATGCCGTCGCACTCGGGGAATTTTTTAAAAAAATCAAAATTCCTGATTTCCGGAGGGAAACCGAATATGTGTGCTTGAGTAAAAAAGGGCAGTATGCGGTCTATGATGGCGATATAGTTTCCTCATACGGCTTGCATATCCCGGTGGAAAAATTCGAACAGGACTTTCAAGAATTGCAGAAACAGGACGAAGTGATCAAGAAAGTCGAACATAATGGGATAAGCTACATGGTCGGTGCGATCGCCCGGATCAATATCAATCGCAGCAAGCTCAATCCGCAGGCGAGCCGGTATTTGGAAAGCTTGAATTTCACTTTTCCGGACTATAATCCGTTCCATAATATCTTGTGCCAGATGGTCGAACTTATCCATTGCGTCGAAGAATCGACTAGGCTCATAAAGGAACTTCTGAATTCCGATTTGGAGAGAGTTGTCACCCGGCCGTATGGAATCGCCGGGGGAGCCGGCGTGGCAGCGGTCGAAGCTCCGCGCGGGACGCTCTACTACCATGTCGATGTGGATGATAAAGGTTATGTGAAAAACGTAAATATCATCACACCGACCGCCCAGTTCCTAGCCAATCTGGAGGATGACGTGGCGGAATATATCAAAGAAATAATCAACCTCAAGGATCAAGACAGGCAAAAAAAATTGCGCGGTTTCATCCGAGCCTATGATCCGTGTATTTCCTGTGCGGTGCACTAATTTTTTAAATACAAAATTATGACGGAATTGAAACAGATTTATAAATGCGACATCTGCGGCAATATCACCGAAGTGGTGCATAACGGGGTAGGTGAGTTGGTGTGTTGCGGCCAACCGATGGTTTTGCAACCCGAACGGCATGAAGAGGAAAAATATGAGAAACACCGGCCGGTCGTGGAAAAGGTCGGCGATGGCGTGATCGTGCGGGTGGGCAGCGTGCCGCATCCGATGGAAAGCGAACATTATATCGAATGGATCGAAGTCATAACCGAACATCGCGTCTATCGGAAGCATCTGGAGCCGGGAATGGAACCGGAGGCGGAATTCTGCCTGGAAGCCGAGCATATCGAAGTGCGGGCCTATTGCAATGTCCACGGATTGTGGAAATCGTAAATCGCGTAATTGTATGACGTGAAGCGCACAATGCCTATGTTTGCGAGTCGCGTCTGATGAATATTCCTATGCATGATTTTTTATTAGCCAAAGAAATCGTCGATGCCGTCTTACGGATCAGCCAGGAAAAAAAGATCGGAAATATCAAGTCGGTTTCTTTGGAAATCGGTGGCGCCAGCATTCCTCATAACCACCACCATGACCATGGGCACGACGAGCATTTCGATGAATTGAATATAGAAAACGTAATGTTCGGAATCGAAAGCATCGCTAAAAACACGGAACTTAAGGATGCCAAATTCAATATTACGAAAGTCCAGGGGAACAATTGGAAAATAACCAACATAGAAGTTTTATAATTTTTTTAATTTATAATTTTTTAATTTTGTGAATACCTGCCTGCCGGCAGGAATCTTAATTTCTAATGCTTAAAAAAGCGAAGCATTAAAGATTATTTACAAAATTACAAAATTTAAAAATTTATATGGTAAAGATCGCAATCAACGGCTTCGGCCGGATCGGACGGCCGAGTTTTAAAATCGCTTTTGAAAAGGAAGATTTGGAAATCGTGGCTATCAATGACTTGACCGACCTGAAGACGGCGGCGCATCTCTTGCAATACGATTCGAGTTATGGCAAATACCATCGTACGGTGGAAATCGACGAGCAGGAATCATATCTGGTCGTGGACGGCAAGCGGATAAAGTATCTAAGCGAGCCGGCACCGGAAAAATTGCCGTGGCATGATTTGGGCGTGGACGTCGTTTTGGAATGCACAGGAATCTTCGAGGACCGTGAAAAGGCGCAAAAGCATCTGTTGGCCGGCGCGCGCAAAGTCGTCCTGTCGGCGCCGCCCAAGGGGGACATCCCGGTCTATATCCTCGGCATCAATGAGAATGAATATGATCCGGAAAAAGATAATATAATTTCTAACGGCTCTTGCACGACCAACTGCTTGGCGCCGATGATTAAGGTGCTTGATGAGAATTTCGGGTTGGAAAAAGGTTTTATGACGACTACCCATTCATATACGAATGACCAGCGGCTGCAAGATTTGCCCCATCGCGATTTGCGCCGGGCCAGGGCGGCCGCTTTAAACATCATTCCGACCACGACCGGCGCGGCCAAGACGGTCGGGCTGGTGATGAAACATCTGGAAGGTAAATTGGACGGCATCTCATTGCGCGTGCCGACCCCGGTCGTTTCCATCGTGGATTTCATCTGCACCGTCAAGCAGGAGGTCAGTGTCGAGCAGGTCAATGACGCGTTCAGGATGGCGGCGCAGGGCGGACTGAAAAATATCCTGGCGGCCGAAGACGGGCAATTGGTCTCCATGGATTTCAAAGGCAATCCCAATTCTGCGATCGTGGACCTGCCTTTGACTATGGCGAACGGCAATCTGGTCAAGGTGGTCGGCTGGTATGATAATGAATGGGGATATTCGAACAGGCTAGTGGAGATGGCGGAATTGGTGGGCAATAAATTATAGTAGATGGCGGGTGAGTTATCAAAATTTTTAAAATCCAAAATTCAAAGCATCAAATTCCAAATAAATTACAATAATCAAAATTCAAAAAGTTTATAATTTTGAAAATTGCAATTTTGAATTTATTTGTGATT
>JAUXSI010000044.1 GCA_030679985.1 Candidatus Moraniibacteriota bacterium
TTGGCGCACAACCTGCCGTTGATCACGCAATACTTGATGCAGATTTCCTTGATGGGGATGTTCGTGTCCATCCCGTTGTCGATGCTATCCTTGCCGCCGAAGCCTGAAAAATACCACTGGACCCGCTATTTCAATATGCTGTTCCAATACGCCTTGTTCCCGATCGTCGCGCTTTTCTCCGCTTTTCCGGCCATCGATTCGCAGACCCGGATAATGACCAAGAACTACTTCGGCGATTTTTGGGTCACGGAAAAAATCCGCAAGTAGTTGAACGCATGCATCGGATTTTTAATTAACATTATGGTGCTTAAGAGAAAATTTTATAACCGAAACACTCTGCAAACAGCCCAAGATTTATTAGGCTGTTTTTTAGTGCGCAAGATCGGCCGAAAAACCATCCGGGCGATGATAACGGACGTGGAGGCTTATGTCGGCGAGGACGATCTGGCAAGCCACGCTTCCAAGGGCCGGACGCCGCGGACGGAAATGATGTATGGAGCGGCTGGGCACGCCTATGTCTATTTGGTATATGGCATGCACAACGTGATGAATGTCGTGACGGAAAAGAAAAATTTTCCGGCGGCGGTGATGTTGCGCGGCGTCAAGATCGGAGGCGTGGATTATGCGAAAACTAATGGTCCGGGCAAATTGTGCAAAGTGCTGGCAATCGACCGCCGGCTGAACGGGCATGATTTGACCAAGGGTGAAAAATTGTGGATTGAGAGAGGAGAAAAAATAAAAAAAGAAAATATCAAAACCGGTAAGCGGATCGGCATCGACTACGCCCGACATTGCAAGCATTATTTATGGCGGTTTTATATTGACATTTAGTTCGTAAAATGTTAGTTTTGTTTACTATTCTTTAACATTTTAAGGGAATATAAAGGGGATAAGTTTATCACTTAAACGCATAGATACTGACAGGGGGAATAACATGGCAGACAAAGAGGAAGAAAAAAGGGATCATTGGACGGTTCTCGTTTCGAGGTTGCATGATTTAATTAAGCAGACAATCGACGAAAGACTCACGGTGTTGCATCAAAAGTTGTGCGCGGACGGATGGAATAATTATAATAGCTCTGCGCTTAGCATAAGAAGTTTGGATGAGGAAATAAGGCATTCAGTTTTACAAGCTATTGTAACCGGCCATTGGAGCGATTTGGAATATAAATTGCGTAAATTGGTTTCTCAGGCGGATGATGATAAGTTGCAGGCATTGTATCAAAAGCTGTATCGGTTGGAGTGGTATAACCAGAAATTTCCACTTAGTACGCGAAACGCGGATGTGGAAGTGAAATATGCGATTTTGCATGCTATTGCGAATGAAACCATTGAACGGGGCATAAAAGCCCAGGCGAGAATCGCAGTCAGAAGGTTGTCTTAAAAAATATCTTTTTCATTTCAAGTAGCGGAAAAATTCTAATATTCAGATAAATTTCATTCCTACTGAGGAGGAAAAAATGAAGAAAGAAATTTGTGGTTGTGGCAATAATTTTGATCGTCCGACTGAAGGTGGAGATATAGGTGTTTTAAGGACGAGAGGAGACCTTAGTCTTATCTTTTCCGATGTGGATGTGGAAGTTAATTGGAGACGCTTTGGTCGCGAATCCTGTCCGGATTGTTCCCGAAAAAAATCCCTGGAGGAAATAGAGCAATTTATTTTGATCGATCTGGAGTTTAAACCGCTTGTGGACTGGGAGGCATATATTGCACATGAATGTGGCAGAGGCCGGTCCAGATATATCAACGATGTATTGGTTAAGCTCGGGGTGTTGTCAGGTTATGGTGAGGGAAATTGGATAGCCATGTCACAAATTCAGGGATGCCTAAATCCGAAATGGGGAAACGGCAAAATCAATCTATATTTCACTTCCCCTGACGATGTTGTGGAGTATGCTGAAACTTTGTCGCGACGCAAGAGCCATTGTCATGCGATGAAGATTAGCCATGCGTTCTCGGTGTTCGGTCAGTAGAATATTTTCTTTCTGCCCGGTCAAATAAAAGTGTTGCGTAGCTAGCTAGTTACGTAACACTTTTTTCATTCCAAATGGATCTTCTCTTGGAATTTTTGCAAAGCCTGCACGATGAGCGGGTGCTTTTGCAATCCTGGATCAGTCGTGAGAATAGTTTGCGCTTCGGCGCGGGCGAATTTGATGAGTTTTATGTTGGACAGGTGCTCCATCGCGATGTCAGGCAAGCCGGATTGGACGAGGCCGAAAAATTGGCCGGGACCGCGCAGTTCCAAATCTTTTTGGGAGATTTCAAAACCGTCCGAAGTGTCTTCCATCGCTTGCAAACGTTCCAAAGCTTTTTCGGTGTTGGAGTTGGTAAAAAGAAGGCAATAGGATTGATGCTCGCCGCGCCCGACCCGGCCGCGGAACTGGTGGAGTTGCGACAAGCCGAAACGGTCGGCGTCCTCGATGACGATGACGGAGGCGTTGGGGATGTCGATGCCGACCTCCACCACCGAAGTGGCCACCAGGATGTCGAATCCGCCATCTTTGAATTTTTGCATCACCTCTTCTTTTTCTTTGGACTTAAGTTTGCCATGCAAAAGTCCCAAGCGCAGATCGGGAAAAATTTCGGCGGACAATCTCTGGTGTTCGCTCGTCGCGGCTTTCAGTTCGGTCAGGGCTTTGGAATCTTCTACGAGCGGCAGGATGACAAAAGCTTGCCGGCCGGCTTGGATTTGCTGCCGGATGAAATCATAGGCCTCTTGGCGGATTTTGGCCGGAATTATTTTAGTGACGATCTCTTTGCGGTTCTTGGGCATCTCGTCCAAGATGGACAGCTCCAGACTGCCGAACATCGCGATGGCTAAAGTCCTTGGAATGGGCGTGGCGGTCATCGTCAAAAGATGCGGGATAGTTTTTTTCTGTCCGTCGCGGACGTCCATCGTCTCTTGTTGCAAATAGGCGCGCTGGGCCACGCCGAAACGATGCTGCTCATCAATGATGATCAGGGCTAGATTTTTAAACTGCACGTCCTTTTGGATGATGGCGTGGGTACCGATAGTTATCTGAATCGTCCCATTATTTATAGTTTCTAATAATTCCGGGCGGGAGGTGTTTATCACGTTTCGGGAATAATTTTCAATTTCTAAATTTTTATTTCCGGATTCTTGGGCGGTGGAGATGAGCTTGTATGAATTAGTCAAAAGTGAAATATTTATGGCGTAATTTTCAAATATTTTGCAAAAACTTTCAAAATGCTGGCGGGCCAGGACTTCCGTCGGTGCCATAATCGCCGTTTGGAAACCGGAGCTGGCCGCCTGCAGGGAAGCGATGGCGGCCACGATGGTTTTGCCGCTTCCGACGTCGCCGTTCAAGAGGCGGTTCATAGGCGTCGGCTTTTCCAAATCTTTCAAAATTTCAAACGAAGCTTTGCGCTGGGCGTCGGTCAGTTTGAATGGCAGGTTTTTCACGAAACCTTGGATCAGTTTTTCATCGAATCTGATTTGCAAAGCCGGGTTTTTTTCCCAGCGGGCTTTGATTTGCAAAGTGCGCAGTTGCACCAAAAACATTTCCTGGAAAGCGAATCTTTTTTGGGCGCGCAGAAGTTTTTCGCGGGACTCTGGAAAATGGATTTGGACGAGGGCGGTATAGATGTCATACAGGTTCAATCTTTGCCGGATATCATAGGGAATGGCATCTTCCATTTGCTTGGCGGTTTCCAGGAGCGGTTTCAATTGCCAGCGGATCCATTTGGAAGTGAGGCCGGCCGTTTCGCCATAGACCGGGACGAGGCAACCGGTGTTGGTGGTTTCCCGGTCGGCTTTTTCCCAGGAAGGGTTGCTCATTTGCAGGGTTTTGCCGCGCAAAGCCAGCTTGCCGCTCAAGCGCGCGCGCGTCCCTTCGCGCAAAGATTCCAAAATGAAAGGCTGGTTGAACCATACGGCTTTTAAGGGGATTTCGCTATCATCTTCGATCGTAATTTCGGTGATAGTCATTTTCCGCCGGGGAATCCTGGCTGATTTGGTTTTGGTCACTGTGCCTTCGATAGTCACGGTCTGATTGAGGTATTTTGGAGAAATTTCAGCGGTTTGCGAAAAATCGTCATAGCGGAAGGGGAAATATGACAAAAGATCTTCCACGGTGCGGAGTTCCAGTTTGTCCAAAATCTTGTGATATTTCGGAAGTATTTTCGGGATATTTTTGAGAGGGGTTTTGAGTGTAAGCATATTCCAAGTATATCTTATCCGGCTTTCCGTATCCAGTCCCGGCGGAATCACCGATAAAAAAACAAGCCCATATCACAGATCAGCGCTGTTGCGGTGATTCGTGATATGGGCAGTGCGACGTGTTACGGCACGGTTACTTGGACTGGCCACAGGGTAGCTGGTACCTCGTAGTTGTGGATGAATTCGATCACCCGCAACGCGTCATTTGTATCGTGGACGAAAGCCGCGATGTTGTTGGAGGCTACCGGCTCGCCATTTTTGTAGGCAAGCCAGTCCAATAGATTGATCTCCGTGGCATACCAGAATCCCGGATAGTTCGTCGGAAGTATGACATCCACGCTCTGGTCAAAATGCGTATTCCGCCAATATCCGAGGCCTCGGAAATTGACGAAATCCGGATTATCCGGCAGACAGTTTGTCAGGTTGGGAATTTCCAGTATCCGGTTGAGATACTGGACCAAATCAACCGTGATGGTGCCGGTCTTATCCGCTGCTGCGGCTAAGAAGAATCCGGCGAAAGTCAGGTCATCATTGGTCAGGGGTTCGGCTTCGATGCTGTTCGGAACCACTGGCAGTAGGAAACGGACTCTCGCTCCAAACTTGCCGTAATCGGTATCCGCGTCGAGAGCCGGATGTAGAGTAACTTCACCTCCGTGCTCATCCGCAACGGTTTCCGCTGTCTGTATATGGCCGTTCCGCATCAGGTATGAGTATAAGGCCAAATTTTCCAGCGGCGAGTCGATCGTTTTTTGGGTCACTTCCCCCGCCTCAGTGAGTGTCTCCAGCTGCAAACGGCCGGATGCATCCACATCGATATGTCTGCAAAGCTTGATGAGGGAAATCACCTCATCAAAGCTTGCCTCCAATACGCTGTCTGGGGAGCGAGCAACGCTTAACCTTCCGAAATCCACTTCGACCGGCACGTTGTCGGCCGCTTCCAGGACCCCACACTCCTCGTCGAGGAGCAGAAGGTTGCCATCGGCATCCAAGGGCTGGAGACATCCCGCTGCGGAAAGGATGGGCACGCCATCCAGATCTCTCAGAATGACATACAAATCGCCGTAATCAGTGGATGCGCTGGGCTTTCCGCCGCCTTTGTCGCCTGAGGTGGTTGCTTTGCCACCCTTGGTTGTCGGGACAGTCGTAACCGCAACTTCAGTCTTGCCTCTTGCTTTCCCTTTTTTCTCGACGATGTTTTTCGCCGCGACAGGCACGGCAAGGCACAAAGCCAGAATGATGCACAACAAGTAAAACAGCATTTTTTTCATTTCTTGTCTCCTATGTGTCCTCTAATTTTTTAGTCTCAACATCCTCAATCCTCAGAAATCCGTCGTAAAATCACCTCCTTTTTGATGTAAGTTGATTACCTTTTTCGGTTAAAAATCGCTTAACCGGATAATATTTTTTAAAGGACCGCGCTTAGCCCCAATATTAATATCAATTGGAAAGCTGGTTTATTGCAAGTATAGCCTTTTTAACGGAATATTCAAACCACAATATTGCGCAAAACAAAAACAGGATTTGAGTCCTGTTTTCGGTTGGCGGAGAGGCAGGGATTTGAACCCTGGAACCCGGTTAGGAGTTAACACGTTAGCAGTGTGCCGCTTTCGACCACTCAGCCACCTCTCCAAGTATTGATCGTACTTCCCAGTACATTAGATAGGATAACAAACTATGCTTATTTTATCAAGTTTCAGGGCCTGGCCGGCGGCTTGACTGGGGAATGCGCGCGTGATATGCTCCATTGCAGAGGTGATGATTTCGAAATAGTTTTATTTAGGAAATATAGATAAGCTAGGAGTAGGGTCACCATTTAATCCCGTGCAAAGCGGGATCTAGAAAGAGGGGTGACTACTACAAAATGGCTTATCAAGATCAAGGCGCAAGGCCGCAGAGGCAGATGTTTGATGTTTCAGCGATGAATATCACCTGTTCAGAGTGCGGAGCTGCTATCAACGAACTGCCGTTCGAACCGACCAATAAAGAAGACGTGACATTGGGCAATCTTTTCTGTTACGAATGCAACAAGAAAAGAAACGCTAATAAACCGAGAAGGGGAGGATTCGGAGGCGGAAACAGAGGCGGATTCGGAGGCGGAAGAAGATTCTAACTTGTCGAAAAACCTGTGGATAAAAAAAGAACGGCTTTCCGCCGTTCTTTTTTGTTGCCCCTCTTTTGTGCGCTTAGCAGGAATCGAACCTGCGACCTTCTGGACCGCAACCAGACGCTCTATCCACTGAGCTATAAGCGCAATATTTGTTAAATTTCAGAATCGAACCGGAGTTTATCCGCCTGTGGCGGAACCTTCTGGACCGCAACCAGACGCTCCCTGCCTGCCGGCAGGCAGGTATCCACTGAGCTATAAGCGCTTTTTACCGGATTGATATAGCTTACTACATATGCAGGAATCTTTCAAATGCGTCCACGATATTCGGTTCCTGCTTGATTTCCTCGATATGGTCCATCAAAATCTTGCGGATCGCCACCGGATCTTCATTGTGGATGGGGATATGGACATAGGGTATGAGGTAGCTGTCCGTGCGCAGGCTGATGACTCTTAATCCCTCGGCCTCGTAAAAAATCCAGAATGATTTGATGGCTTCGTATTTGAAAATTTCATTGCCGGCGATGATCCCGTCATAAGTCACCATAAAATCAAGGACGCGCGGGTCCTTGTTCATATGGACATATCCGACGACCCCAAACAGGACGAAAGTTATGGCCATAATGGGACTATTGGAATAGAGTGCGTAGGCGACAAGGGCGATAAATAACAGTGTGATATAGAGGATCCTTTTCTTGTTCTGCTCATAGACTTCGAATTCAGGCGCCCGCCAATGCGCCAAAACATCCGCGGAATGTTCCGCGATCAATTTTTCTTCTTCCGGCGCCGCCAGTCTCTCCACTTCTTTTTTTGGATGCGAAAAAAAACGGTCTATTTTTTCTCCGCTTTTCCGGTCGTCCCTGATGTTTTCATTGAAATCGCCTACGTACATCCATTTGATCCTAACGCCTTATACTTCCCATACTACCATATTTACAAAACCATTTCCAGATGGTAGGATGGATGGGTGAATCGGTGGTCCAGGTAGCGGTGCTTGAGTCTTGAAAAAACTGGTTTTAGCTTGTCATCAGGCGTCTGGGATGTAAAAAATACAAATCAATAGCGGAAGAGTGGCCGAGCGGTTGAAGGCGACAGTCTTGAAAACTGTTGAACCTGAAAGGGTTCCGAGAGTTCGAATCTCTCCTCTTCCTCAATGAATAGCGTGAGAGAAGAAGAGGAGAGATGAGAAGTTTATGCCCGGGAGTGAAACGGACGGGTAAATCTCTCCTCTTCCTCAAACAAGGATCGGACGGAAACTGTTGCATAAATTGTTGTATAACAATTTATGCAACAGTAGCCATCCGCTGGGAAAATCCCGCCGTATTTCCGGCGGTTGACAGCCAAGGGTCATTGCGATATTTTTCTGCTCTCAAGCCGTATCAGCTTTATGGAATTTATCAAATTAACTTTGTTGCCGATTTTTTTAGCTGCCGGCGCCGGTATGGCCGGCAGTTTTTTGTGGTACGCGCTTTTCCTGAAAAAAGACGGCCGGACGGCCAAGGAAGAATTGGCCGGGGAAGCTTCCGCCCGGAGCTGGAAGGGCCTTTCACAAACGTCTTTTTTGGCGCATCTTTTTTCCGCCGCCGCCGCCAGTATGCTTCTGGGTATATTCCGAATCAAGACGTTTTCCCAGGGATGGAGGATCGCTTTGGCGGTTTTTCTCCTTTTGACGGCCGTTTCCGGCATAAAAAAAGTGGTCATCGAAAACAAATCGATGGGAAACTTTATGCTGGGAGCCGGGCATAATTTGATGGATATCGGCATCATTTTTTCCATCCTGATCCTGGCCGGCCGGTAGCGGTTTGCGCGATAGCTAAAAATTAAACTGATGAATATTATGGGTTGTCCATTTTGCGATCCGGAAACCATCGCTAAGCAGAAAATATTCGAGACGGAAAACGAATATGTTTTTTACAATCTCGGTCCGCGCACGAAAGGGCAATGCTTGGTGGTGCCCAAGCGGCATGTGGAGAGCGTGCGTGAATTGGACGAAGCGGAATTGGCCAGCCTGCTGCAAACGGTCAAAACGGTTTCAACCAAGCTCAATGATTATTTGCAACCGGTCGCTTTCAACTACGGTTTCAATGAGGGCGCAATGGCCGGTCAGACCGTGCCGCATCTGCATTTCCATATCATGCCGCGCTATGCGGATGACGGCATCCAGGAAGTCCATATCTTCCGCAACAGTTCGGATGAAAAAAGATTTATGGATTGGGCGGATGCGGAATTGCTGGTAGGTGAATTTAAGAAGATATTTTAATCTTTAAATTTTCCTAAAACCCGGTTTTAGGAAAGTCATCCGATTTCCTGCCTGGCTAGGACGGCGCCGAAAACTTTTTTGGCGCCGTTTCGTTTCAATTCCTTGGCGCATTCCGAAAGGGTGGCGCCGGTGGTAGCGATGTCATCGACCAGGAGGACGGTCTTATCTTTTATCTTCCCGGGCTTGCCGGCAACGAAAGCGTTTTGCAGATTATCCAGCCGCTCGGCGTATTTTTTGATTTTCATCTGGGGCGGGGTATATCTTTTCCGGCGCAAGATGTCCGTTCCGAGCGGGATTTCAAAGCCGGGCGCCAGGTTCCGGCTGATATAGTCGGCCAGTAATTGCGATTGGTTGAAACCGCGCCAGCGCAGGCGCCGCGGATGGAGCGGTATCGGGATGATTATGTCCGGAATCGGCAAGTGCGATTGTAAGATGGCCTCAGTGAGGATTTTCCCTAATGGGATGCGCAGGTCTTCGATGAAGCGGTATTTGTGCAGATGCACCAGTCTGTCAAGGCCGGTGCCTTTGTATTTGGCGGCGACAAGCAATCCGTCCAGCGCGGAGGAAAATCTGCAGTTCCGGCAGACGCGTCCGCCGTCGGTGATCATATCTTCACATTCCGGACAGACCTGGACAGAGAGCGGTTCTATTTTTTGCAGGCAATCGTCGCAAAGCCAAACGCTGCCGCGGCTGCAGGATAGGCAGGTAATGGGGAAGAGGGTGTCTAAAATAAAATCCTTTGTGTTTTGGAAGATATTCAAATTTTAAGCTTTAAGTTTTAAATTTCCAATCGATTTCAAATTGACCGATATCTAAATTTTTAAAAACTTGCCGATCCATTCATTCGGATTTCAATTAAAATTTTAAATTTAGAATTTAAAATTATCAAACTAGTTTGATTCCCCCCTTCTTTATGCTGATGCTGATTTTCCCTTGTGCGACCTTGCCATACATTATCATCTCCGCGATCGGGTTCTCCAATAATTCCTGGATGTTTTTGCGGATGAGGCGGGCGCCTTGGTTGAAAGCGAGGCTTTTGCCGGCAATGAATTTGACAACGTCGTCTTTGAAGGATAATTTGATTTTTTGTCCGGCCAAGCGCGCGGCCAGCCCTTCCAATTCTTTTGCGGTGATCCGTTCTATTTCCGATTCGTTCAAGGCGTTGAATACCAGGATGTGATCCAGGCGGTTCAAAAGTTCGGGGCGCATTTTTTTCTCAAGATCCTTGAGGGCGCCGTCCTTGATCCGGTTGAATTTTTCGTGCAAGCCGCTTTCCGCTTGCTCGGATTCGAAGCCGACCTTGGAAGCGTTGGTGAATTCGGAAGTCCCGATATTAGAAGTAAGGATGACGATGGTGTTTTTGAAATCGACGCGGGTGCCTTCGGCATCAGTCAGGACGCCGTCTTCCAGGATCTGTAAGAGGATATTGAAAACGTCGGGGTGGGCTTTTTCGATTTCATCCAGCAGGATGACCGAGTACGGATTCCGGCGCACCTTTTCCGTGAGCTTGCCGCCCTCGCCATAGCCGACATAGCCGGCAGGCGAACCGATAAGCGAGGCGACGTTGTGGCGCTCCATCAGTTCGCTCATATCGATCCGGATGAGCGATTTGGGGCTGCCGAAAAATTCTTGCGCCAAGACTTTGGCGGTCAGGGTTTTGCCGACGCCGGTCGGGCCGAGGAATAGGAATGATCCGAGCGGACGGTCCGGGTTGCCGATGCCGGATTGCGAGCGCAAGAGGGCGCTGGAAAGTTTTTCGAGGACTTCCGCTTGGCCGATAACGCGCGAAGCGAGATTTTGCCGGATGTTTTTTATCTGCCGGCTTTTTTCCTGCAAGATTTTTTCAACGGGAACTTTTGAAATCCTGGATACGGTTTTCGCGATGTCGGCCGCGGTTATTTCGACGGGGTTGTTTTTTTCTTCAAGCGCTTGGTTTTGTCTCAGGAGTTTCAACTGTTCCGCGACCTTCTTTTCTTCACCGCGCAAACCGGCGGCTTTTTCGTAGTGTTCCTGCCCGACCAGCTTTTCTTTTTTCGCAAGCAAATCCGACTTCCGGTCTTCCAATTTCCTGATCTGGCGCAGCGTTTCGGAAAGCTTGTGGCGCGAGCGCAGGTCGGAAGCGGTCTCATCGAGCACATCGATGGCTTTGTCCGGCAGGTAACGGTTTTGGATATAGCGGATGCTCAATCCGACCGCCGCTTCAATAGCCGCGTCGGAAATGACGGCGTTATGGAATAGTTCATAATTCTTCCGGATGCCGAAAAGTATCTTTTCAGCTTCGGCCCGGGTAGGCTCTTCGACACTGATCGGTTGGAATCTCCGTTCGAGCGCCGCGTCTTTTTCGATATGCTTCTTGTATTCATCAAACGTCGTGGCGCCGATGATCTGCATATCCCCGCGGGCCAGAGCCGGCTTCAATATGTTGGCCAGGTCAAGGCCGCCGGGCGTATTGCCGGCGCCGACTATGGAATGGAGCTCATCGATGAAAAGGATGATGTCCGGGTTCGCGGTCACTTCTTTGACGATTTCCTTCAGTCTAGATTCGAATTCCCCCCGGAAGCTGGTGCCGGCGATCAGTTGCGTGACGTCCAGACTCATTATTTTTTTGCGATAGAGCGATTGCGGGACCGCACCGGTATTGATCTTTTGCGCCAGTCCGGAAACGATAGCGGTTTTGCCTACGCCCGCTTCGCCGATGAGGACGGGGTTGTTCTTGTTTTTCCGGCCGAGGATGTTGATCATCCGCTGGATTTCTTTTTCGCGGCCGATGACCACTTCGTTTCTTTTGCGGATCTCCTCATTTTTGTCGACGCAGAACTTATCGACGAAGGGCGTGACGGACGATTTTTTGGCAGTCTTTTTTCCAAGGCCGATTTCCGGAGCATCGAATATTTTGGGCAGTCCGGAAAGTTGGCCCGGGTCAAAAAGCGCCAGGATCGATTTGCGGATGTCTTTGATAGTGGCGCCTGTCATTATCTCGACGACCTTTTCATCGTTGGAGCTGATGATGGCATAGGTCAGATGTTCCGTGCCGACGTAAGGGTAATCGAATTCTTTGGCGATGCCGAAAGCGCGGGTGAAGGTTTTTTTAAGATTGTCGGAGATGGGCAGCTGGTTGTTTTCCGGATCTGTGTCCGCCAGTTTAGGCAGGAAGTTCTCAAAGGATTCCTTCCGGATGCCCAGATCGTTCAAGACATTGCTGCCCAAACTGCCTTGTTCCAGATAAATGGCGTAGAGCAAGTGGAAATTGTCCAGTTTGGGATGTTTGGATTTCCGGGCTAGCCGTTCCGCTTCAAGAAAGGCGTTTTTCGCGTGGTTGGTCAATTTGTGTCCGGATAATTGATCGGTTGAATCGCGCATAAGTATTTTTAAATTCAAAAGGTTATCCATATCAGTTTATTTTTAAAACCGGCCCGTGTCAAACCCTGCAAATCCGCCCGCGGACCGATTCCGGAAACCGGCCGCGCGCAGGGTTGTACGCGGATCCGGATTACTTTCCGGCTGTGGATAATTTTTCCAATGCCGGGTATGGTCGCTTGCGACAGAATGTGGTACAATAATAGCGTGGATATTTCTTAAGGGAAAAAATATCTCCCACATCGTCGGCGATGGCGGGATTTGCATAATAAAAAATCCGCGCCGGGTCTGATCGGACGCGGGCAAAAAATAAAAACAAATGTTCGGATTCGGAGAAAAAAAATTCATTGGAATAGACGTCGGGACTTCCAATATAAAAATAGTCGAATTGAAAATCAGCAAGAATAAGCCGGTCTTGTCTGATTACGCGCGCATACAGCTGAACGGTTTGATGGGGGACGGCGATCTCAAGGCTTCCTATTTCGAAACCGTCCTGCCGGAGTACATCCGCAGGATGGTCAAAACGTCAGGCATGGCCGGGCGTGACGCATACTTTTCCATCCCGTCTTTCGGAGGCTTGATAACCCTCATTGAATTTCCCGATATGTCAAAAGAGGATCTGGATCAGGCCATCAAATTCGAGGCGCACAAGTACATCCCGATTTCCTTGGACGACGTGGTTTTGAGTTGGGATATCGTCGGCAAGAAAGAATTGAAAAAAACCTTGGTCAAGCAAGGCGGGGATGCGCCGGGAGCGGCTTCCGTTCCGGAAGGCGCGGGCGACGGCAAAATCCAGGTTTTGTTGGTGGCGGCTCCCAAAAACAAAGTCATCAAATATGAAAAATTGGCGGGCAATACCGGATTGCGTCTGAAATCCATCGAAATCGAGAGCTTTTCCCTGGTCAGGTCGTTAGTCGGCAACGACCAGGGCAATTTCGTCATCGTGGATATCGGTTCGCGCATATGCAACATCATCTTGGTCGAGAAGGGCGTAATCAAAGCCAACCGCAATATCGATGCCGGCGGCCGGGATATCAGCAAAATAATCGCCAAGAGTATGAATATCGACGATGAGAGGGCGGATAAATTGAAAGTTTCCGGCAAGAATTTTTTAAGCGGCGATTCGGGCATAAGTTTCCCGGTAGTCGATCTGATCGTCGGGGAAATTTCGCGGGTGATGAACGCCTACTATAAGACCGATCCGAAAACGGCGGTCGATGGCATAATCCTTTCCGGCGGAACGGCCGGGTTTCCCGGATTGGACGGATATTTTTCCAAGGCGCTGGGCATCAAGACGATAATCGGAAATCCGCTGGGCAGGATCGAATATGACAAGCGGCTCGAGCCGAAAGCCAAGGAACTCGGGAACCGATTTTCCGTCGCTATCGGTCTGGCCTTGGGAGGCGTCGACGAGTATCTGAAAAAATAATCAAAACATCTAAATAAATAAAATCCCGACTAATCGGGAAAAAACATATGGTAAACATAAACCTATCGACCAACCAAGCGGCGCCGCAAGACAACCGGGGATCCGCCTCAGCCAAGGGTGGCATCTTGGTGGTTGAAATAATCCTGCTGGCCATAGCTGTCATCAGCGGCGGGTTGATGCTATGGGTGAATAATATCGATAATAAGGTGGCCGCTACCGAAGCGGCGTATGATGAAAAGATCGCCGTGCTGATGGCGAACGCCCGGAACAAGGATATTGTCGATTTCCAGAACCGGCTTTCGCTTACCGACGAACTGGTGGACCGGAAAAATCTGACGTTGGATGTCTTGCAGGAAGTCGAGAGAGGCCTGGTATCAGGCGTCTATATCACCGCCTATGAAGCCGATAAGGAAGCCAAGACGCTCAAATTGGAATGTGTCGCGGATAACTACGAGGCGGTGGCCAGACAGGTTTTGAGCTTTAAGAGTTCGAGCTATTTTTCCGAGGTGGCTGTGAAAAATACGAGCGTGTCGAACGAGGGGAAAAACGTTTTTTCAATGGATATAAAACTTAACTAATTTTTTTAAAACGGCTCTTGATCGGGAGCCGGCAATATTATGAAACTAAAAATCTTACTTACTCCGCTGATGCTGGTAATCATAATGTATCTGGCTATCTGGGTGGCCATACCGGCTTATTCCGGGCCGGAGGGCGTTGTCGCGACCGGTGAAAAGTTGAGAAGCTCCGAGGCTAAGTTGGCGGATATAACTCTGAAAGAGGAGAATGCCGGCAATTTGGTGGCCGCTTTGAACGACAGCAGCGAACAGCAGAAAATCCTCTTGCAATATCTGCCGGAAAAGAAGACCGATGAGGATGTGATCGCCAATCTGAATTCGATCGCGTCCGGCGCGGGCGTGTTCTTGTCGGGCGTGACTATGGATGACGAGGCTTCCGCCGTTGCTGAGCCTGAGGAAGAATTTATGTTGGATGAAAGCGGCAATGAGATTCCGGTCGAGGCGACGCCGAAAATCATAGCGGAAAATTTCAAGGTGAGCGCGGTCCTGATGGGGGACTATGAGAAATTGCGGCAGTTCGTCGTGGAAGTGTCCAAATTGAAACGTTTCAATGAGATGGTATCGATGAAGATAACCAAGAATTCCGGTTCGGATAATGGGGCGTTGCAGATGGATGCCGTCATCAGGTTCAACTATTTGGACAAGACCGGTTCGATCGCAAGCATAAGCAACGAGGTTTTTTCGATGGGGATGTTCGATATGGGCGTCATTGAAAAGATCAAGGCCAAGACGAGCGTGGATGTCCTCAAGATCGACGCCGGTTCGACCGGGCGGTCCAATCCGTTTTCCGCTTCCTAACCCATAATCAATAAAAAAACCGTCCAGTTGCAGTTTTTATGGATAATAACAATGGCGTAAAAAATGATATCGCAGTGAAGGACGCCGGTGATATCGCGGAGAGAGCGGCTTCATTGAATATCGCCCATCTGGACAAGGCTCCGAGGGGCATCGATGACCGGGCTATCAGTATAATTCCGGAGGAAGTGGCGAAGAAATACGGCTTCATCGTTTTTGATGCGGCTGGCGATACCATAAAAGTGGCGATGCTCAACCCGCAGGATATTGATGCGCTTAATACTTTGCGGTTCATCGCTGAGAAAGAAAAGAAGGAAATTTCCATCTATCTTGTTTCGGAGAATGTTTTCAAGGAATTATTCAGGTTCTATGCCGGTCCGGCCGATATCGTGAAAGAGGCGGTCAAATCTTTCGCTGAAGACAAGGGTTCTTTGGAAATCATCGAAAATGACGATGAATCCGCCAAGGAACAGAATCTGAAAGAGGCGCCGGTCGCGAAGTTAGTGGAGGTCATCGTGAGTCACGCTATCGAAGGGCACGCGAGCGATATCCACATCGAGCCGATGGAGCGCGATTTCCGCGTCAGGTTCCGCGTGGA
>JAUXSI010000048.1 GCA_030679985.1 Candidatus Moraniibacteriota bacterium
TTGAGGTTATTTGGAGCTTGTTGCCGGAGAATAAATTGTGATATCCGATAATAAACAAGCCTAATTTGTGGCTGGTAAAACATTAAATGATTGAGTTTGTATTTATGTATGAAATTAATCAAAAAGGATAGATTGAGATTAAGATGGGATTTTTTTTGAGGTTTTTGATAAAATCAAGATAATGTGCTAAAGCAAGAATGAAATGCAGAGGAGGGAGATTCTTTTTAAATGCACTATCAATTGATGAGGTGAAAGATGAGAGACTTTAATTTTGACGAGTGGACGGCATTGGCGAAAAACGATCCGGAGGCTTTTGAAGCTAAGAGAAGGGAAGTGATAGCAGAAGTTATCAATAGCGCTCCGGAGGGTGAAAGGGATGATTTGGATAGGATTCAGTGGATAATCGATAAGGAGAGATCGATTGCTGGAAGTTGCTGGCCTAATGAGTGGAACGTTCGGGATTGTTGTGGTAGAATGGAAAATGTGAAAAACGATAAGAAAAAAGCGGAAAATAAGCGATGGGATGTTTTGGGGATCGGCAGTCCTTTGCTTGACGTCATAATCGATGTCAAGGAAGAGGTGCTGGGCATTTTGGGCGTCAAGAAGGGATCGATGAATCTGATTTCCGCCCAGGAAAGCGAGCGGATCCGCCAGAAACTTGGCCGTTTGAAATATGAACTGGTGCCGGGCGGCAGCGCGGCCAATACGCTTTCCGGAATAAACGCCCTGGGCAGCCAGGCCTCCTTTCTGGGGGTCGTCGGCCGGGATGAATATGGGCAGATATATCGGACTAAGACGGAGAAAGAGGGCGTCGTCGCGCATCTGGCTTGTCACGATACGGATATGACGGGACATTCCCTCATATTGATCACTCCGGACGGGGAACGGACGATGATGACCCACTTGGGCGCGTCTTTGAATTTCGTGCGTGACCACATCAAGGAGGATGAAATCGGAAAAAGCAGGATTCTGCACATCGAGGCCTACCAATTGGAAAGCCCCGATACATATTATGCGGTTCTGCACGCGATTTCAATCGCGAAAAAGAGCCAGACGTTGGTTTCATTGGATCTTTCCGATGCGAGCCTTATCCGGCGTAATAAGGAGCTTTTTAGGAGCGTCGTCAGGGAGCATATCGATATCGTTTTTGCCAACGAGGAGGAAGCTGTCGAATTTGCTGGTAAAAACAGTCCGGTAGAGGCCTTGCATGAAATAGCGCGGATTTGCGAAATTGCCGTAGTTAAGTTGGGAGCCAAAGGAAGCCTGATTAAACAAGCTGGAAAGGTTTTCGACATCAAGCCAATTGAGATCGATATGAAAAATACGAACGGGGCGGGCGATATGTATGCCGCGGGAATTTTGCACGGATTGGTCAGGGGGATGGATATGCGGAATGCGGGAGAAGTTGCCAGTTATGCCGCAGCACTGGTCGTTGCGAGCGTCGGAGCACGTTTGGACGGGAAATATGCCGGTTTAATTTCTAAATATAAAATTATGCAAAAAGAACAGGACTACAAGATCAAGGATATCGGTTTGGCTGAATATGGCCGGAAGGAAATCGTCATCGCGGAAAAGGAAATGCCGGGACTGATGGCTTTGCGCAAGAAATTCGGCCGGAAAAATCCGTTGAAAGGGGCTCGGATTTTGGGCAGTCTGCATATGACCATCCAGACGGCGGTCCTAATTGAGACTTTGGTGGAATTGGGCGCGGAGGTGCGCTGGGTTTCCTGCAATATCTTCTCGACCCAGGATCACGCGGCGGCGGCAATCGCGAAAGCCGGCATTCCGGTTTTCGCCTGGAAGGGTGAAACACTGGAGGAATATTGGTGGTGCACGGAGCAAGCCTTCAAATTCAAGGGCGGCAAGGGTCCGAATCTGATCGTGGATGATGGAAGCGATGCGACTTTGATGTTGCATCTGGGCGTGGAAATCGAAAAAGACCCGGCAATCCTCAAGAAAAATTATTCCGGCAAGGGCGAGGACGAAAAGGAATTGATGAAAATTCTTGCCAGGATATACCAGGAAAACCCGGTCTTTTGGAGTAAAATCATAAAAGACGTCAAAGGCGTGTCGGAAGAGACTACGACCGGCGTGCATCGGCTCTATCAGATGTCCGAGCAGAAAAGGTTGTTGTTTCCGGCTATCAATGTGAATGATTCGGTGACCAAGAGCAAATTTGATAATCTATATGGCTGCCGGGAAAGTTTGGCGGATGGGATCAAGCGTGGAACGGATGTGATGGTGGCTGGAAAAATCGTGGTTGTTTGTGGCTATGGCGATGTCGGCAAGGGTTGCGCGCAGAGTATGCGCGGGTTCGGCGCCCGGGTCATCGTGACGGAAGTCGATCCGATTTGCGCTTTGCAAGCGGCGATGGAAGGGTTTGAAGTCAAGACGGTGGAAGAATCGTTGGCTGAAGGGGATATTTATGTGACGACCACCGGCAACCGGGACATTATTACGGTCGAGCATATGGAAAAAATGAAAGATGAAGCGATCGTTTGCAATATCGGCCATTTTGACAATGAGATCCAAGTGGAAAAATTGGAAAAATATAAAGGCATCAAAGAAATTAACATCAAACCGCAGGTAGACAAGTTCGTGTTTCCGGATGGACACGCGATCGTACTGCTTTCACGGGGCCGCCTGGTCAATCTGGGCAATGCCACCGGACATCCGAGTTTCGTGATGAGCGCTTCATTCACTAACCAAGTGTTGGCCCAAATGGAGCTTTGGCAGAATAAATATGCTATCGGGGTCTATACTTTGCCGAAAAAACTGGATGAAGAAGTAGCCCGCCTGCATTTGGACAAACTGGGGGTTTCTTTGACGAAATTGACCAAGAAACAAGCTGATTATATCGATGTGCCGGTCCAAGGCCCGTACAAACCTGACCGATATCGCTACTAGAGTTGTATTTAAAACATAGAGTAATCCCAGAATTCTTGGAATTATGAAAAAGTATCACAAAATCGGGGGACAGGAGGGTATGCCGGCGTATCGCACACCGTCTAATTTCCGTAGCCGGGTTTTTGAAATCGTGCGGAAAATCCCCAAGGGAAAAACTTTGACCTACAAGCGGGTGGCGGAGATGGCGGGCAATCCTAAAGCTTGCCGGGCGGTGGGCAACGCGCTGCACCAAAATTATGACCCTCAGATTCCCTGTCATCGTGTGATCCGTTCGGATGGGAAATTGGGCGGTTATAATCGCGGAGCGGAGATTAAAAGGGAGATTTTAGCGCAAGAAAAGGCTGAGATTGATTAAAATTAATTTGGATGACGAAGTTTTTTTGAGATTTTTGATAAAATCAAGATAATATGCTAAAACAGAAGTGAGACATAGGAAAGCAGTTCTTTTTTTAATGCACTGTCAATTGACGAGGTGAGAAATGAAAGAATTTATCTTTGAAGAGTGGGTCGAGTTGGCCAAGACGGATCCGGAGACTTTCGAGGCCAAAAGGAAAGAGGTAATCGCGGAAATTATCAACAGCGCTCCGGAGGGCGAAAGGGATACGTTGAGCAGGATGCAATGGATAGTTGACAAGGAGAGGTCATCTGCCAAGGATCCGTTGGATGCATGTGTGAAAATTTCCTCAATGATGGTGAATAGGGTACTGGGGAAGGATGGGCTTGTAGAGGTATTGTTGGATTTTTCCTCAAATTGCAGAAAAGTCGCAAATCTGCTGGATAAATAAGAGGCCAGTAGGCTTGAGGAATGCAGAGTATGCGATGTGGATCGCCGGCTTCATTGAGGCCGGCTTTTTTAGGGAAGATGTCCTGTGTCTTTATTTGAATTTTTTGTGGAATCTTTCTGTGCTATAATAAATCCAATAAGAAGCGACCAATCAAAATGGCTTCACAAATCTCGCATATCGTCTATGCTAAAAAATATTTGGAAAAATATCCGTTTAGCATCGCCAATAAGGACGAATTCCTGCTGGGTTGCGTTTTCCCGGATATCCGCCGGCTGGCCGAGAATCTCACGCGGAAAGGCACCCACCGGGCCTTTGATCCGGTCGATTTGGATTTCAGAGGATTGAGTTCTTTCCGGGCCGGTTGGAAATTCCATATCTATTGCGATATGCGCCGGGAAGAAATCCTGAACAGTTACGGATTTTATGAATTGACCAATGACAACGGGAAATTCTGGCAAGCCAATAAGATGCTGGAGGATGAGCTTCTGTATGACGTTTACAATAATTGGGAAAAATTGGTCCACTATTTCAACCACGCGCCGGCGGTCGAATTGCCCAAAGGCCTATCGCGCCAATCATTCGATTTGTGGTATGCGATCGTAGCCAAATATATCGAAGAAAAGCCAAGTGATAAGTCTATGCGCATTTTTTTGTCCAAACAGCTGTTATTTAAGAATGCTGATGTGATTATGGAGCGGGTCGACAGGTTGAGGAAAAATAAGGAAGTCACGGGGATTTTACGGAAGGTTATGGAAGATATCGTTTAATCAATTCAAATATCGGGATGTATGCGTTTGCCGTCTTAGGTTTCTGAAACCTAGCTTTTACTAGGCTGCCAAGAAGCAAACGCGCGCGTCCGATACATAAAAATAATATGCAACTGGAAATCAAGAATATCAAAACCAGCCCGGTGATGCTTCTGCGGCGCGCCGGCTATACCTTCCAGCGGAACGAAGGCCAAGAAATGAGTTTCGTGCGGGCCTTGGCGCGCGCCGGCTATCCGCGGTTCCATATGTATGTTTCGGTGGCCGGGACGGATATGAAAATCAATATCCATCTGGACCAGAAAAAAGAAACTTACGGCGCCGGCACGCGGCACCATGGGGAATATGGGGATGAGGGGGCTTTGAAGTCCGAAGTTGAACGCCTGATGGGCATCCTGGGCTAGCTATTGCCAAAGCAAGGGAAAGAATATACACTGAGTTATGTATCGGAAGGCTATATGTTTAAAGGTTTATAGGAGCCGCGATGGTGAAATTGGTATACACGCCAGTCTTAGGAACTGGTAGGTTTATCCTGTGGGAGTTCGAGTCTCCCTCGCGGCACATAAAAAAATGAAAAAAATAACGGTTGATGAAAATGGCGCGGGAGAGCGGATTGATAAATTCCTGAAAGAGGAGTTTTTTTTGGATTTGGAAGTGACCAGGGGCGATGTCATCCGCAGTATCAAAGAAGGCCAGATATTGCTGAACAATAAGCAGGTAAAGCCCAGTTATATTTTAAAAGAGCAAGATCAGGTCATAATTGATATTAGGAAGGAAAAAGAGGAGATAATTCCAAATGACGAAATCGAATTGGAAATTATTTTTCAAGATGAAAATATAATCGTGGTGGATAAGCCGGCAGGATTGCAGGTACATCCGAGCGATACGGAAAAGAAAAATACTTTAGTGAATGCCTTGTTAGTGAAATTTCCTGAGCTGAAAAATGTCAATGACGGTTCGGAAGGAAGTTGGATGCGTCCGGGTATCGTCCACCGCTTAGATAAAGATACGAGCGGGGTTATCGTGGTGGCGCGTAACCAAAACACCTTTGATGAGTTAAAAAGAAAATTTGCCAATCGTGAGATGGAAAAGAACTATGTGGCGGTGGTTTATGGCAATTTGGAAAAGAAGACGGGCGTGATAGATTTACCAATCGCTCGCTCGGCCAGCTTCAAGAAGCAAAAAATCGCTCGTGGAAAGACTAAGGGCAAGGCTAGGTCTGCCTTGACTGAATATCGGGTGTTAGAGAGCCATGCGGGCTTTGATTTGGTGGAAGCGTTGCCCAAGACCGGGCGCATGCATCAAATTAGGGTGCATCTGGCTTCATTGGATCATCCGATTATCGGTGATGCCAAATACAAACGTCGTAATCTGGTTTGTCCGGAGGGTGTTTCAAGACATTTGTTACATGCTCAGAAACTTAAATTTGAGCTGAATGGTCGAAAATATGAGTTTGAGGCCAAGTTGCCGTCGGATTTTACGGAATTTTTGCAAAGTATTGGCCCAGCACTAACTTTAAAGGAGGGTAGTCGTGAAAATAAGTAAAAATCCGCTACTGAGCGGGCTAAGTCCTGAAAATAAGGCTATTTTAATACAGCCAGCCCTAAGGTCAGCATGGGGTTGACGAAAAGCTAATATAAAGGTAAGATGAAAAGGCTAAAAATTTAACTATATTCTCCGTAATTTTACTCAGTTTTGAGTATGTTTTAATTTAATAAAACTTCGGGTATAATAACCATATGCAAAAGAAAGTAATCGAATTCAACCAGGTCCAGCGAGCTAAGCAAATGCCCGAATTCAACGCGGGTGATGTCGTGAAGGTCCACAGGAAAATCAAAGAAGGCGACAAGGAAAGAATCCAGATTTTTGAGGGTTTGGTAATCGCGGTCAAGGGCGGACAAAGTTCTTCTCCGACCATCACCGTACGGAAGGTTTCCAACGGGGTGGGTGTGGACTTGATTATTCCGGTGTATTCCCCAAATAGTGAGAAAGTCGAACAGGTCAAGACGGCCAAGGTCAGACGGGCTAAATTGTATTATTTGCGCGGATTGACTGCGAAAAAGAGCCGGATGAAATATACGGACGTGGCTTCCATCGTGCCGGAAGAGGGGGTCGCCGAAGTTCCTGCCGCCGAAGAAGCCGTTGCAGCGGAAGATGAGCCGGCAACAGTTGCCGCGGAAGAAGTGAAAGCGGAAGAAAAAGAAGAAGTGAAAACTGAAAAAGCCGAATAAGTCTTACGCCTTCGTGGTGGAATCGGTATACACACATGCTTGAGGTGCATGGATCGCAAGGTCGTGCGAGTTCGAGTCTCGCCGAAGGCACACGGGCTTGCCATATTTCCAAGCCATATCATTCGGCAAGCGGTTGGTCCGGATCGCCGACCCGTCGGAAGGCCGCGGCTACAAACCAAGAACATAACAGGCCTGGATAGCTCAGTGGTAGAGCAGAGGACTGAAAATCCTCGTGTCGTCAGTTCAATTCTGACTCTAGGCACCTATGGTATGATAAGAAAGCGGGCGATTAGCTCAATTGGTTAGAGCACCTCGTTTACACCGAGGGGGTTATAGGTTCGAGTCCTACATCGCCCACAAAAGTGTCAGGATTGTTCTGTTGATAGTCCGGATGTGGCAAGCGGGTATCGTATAGCGGCTATTATACGTCCTTGCCAAGGATGAAATACGGGTTCGACTCCCGTTACCCGCTCAAAAATCAAAAACCCCGGACTTGTTCCTGGGGTTTTTGATTTTTGCCAAGCAAGTTGTTTAGGCATAAAATACAGAGGTAAGCAATCTATCATGTAATAGGTTGTTTGCATAAAGAAAGGTACCTGACCCCAATATTTCGCTCCAAAAAGCAAAAAGGGATCAACCCCCCCCTTTTTTTTTCTTGATTCTAAAACCTAAAAAAGAGGCGAGCTTTGCTGTGATAAGCATTGCTCGCCAGAATTCTTAAAAAATAGTTATCACCCCCTCTTCGATGCGTAGTTATTTTGGTGGTTACTCAAAAAATTTGTCAAAAGGAAAGACACTGTCCCGGATCTTAACCTCCTTAAAAGCAGCAGCAAATCTCCATCTGTCAACTTCGCCTTTAAAGGATTTAATAAGGTGTAGACCCTCAAAATCTTGTTTCATGAATTCGTCATAACATGAGACAAGAAGAATGTTTATGCCGAACTCAGTGCATGTTCTCCTGACAGCCGCGACAAAAGAACTGCGTAATATTCTTCCCTTCTCCTCTGAAAAACACCCATCCGTTATGTATTCTTCATTAGGAATTCCTTTAAGGTGCGGAGAACAGCAACCGCATACTGCGGAGAAATAGGGAACACTGTAGTTGTGGTGAGTGACATTCAGGGAGATGGTGCCTCCTCCTCCGAATTTTTCTCCTTCAAAAATGAGAATACCGAATTCCGGATATATCGAAGAAGTTAAAATAATGCAGCTGGCACCCCCAGTACCTGCCCTATAAGCTCTCAGGTTCTTCAAGGCTTCTACCTTCTTTAGGTAGTATTCGATCGGAGGTTGATCTGAGAGTTTTTCGATTCTTCCAAGATCATTGATGCCTGTCATCGCTGCGGCTTTCTTTTTCAGGGCAGTTATTTCGGTATTTAATAGTTGAACTTTTTCTCTCCAGTCCATATACGATACTCCTTTTAAATTTAAGGAACGAGTTTTTGTCTTTCCGGAGCCATTCTCCAGTTCGACTGCCTATCATAGCTGATAAATATAAAATCGTCAACAACAAACTTACGACAATGCTTGACGTCAACTTAAAACTGATATATGCTAAGGTTAGAATGGGGGTTATTGAAAAAGAGACAGTTTTTAACTGACAAAAAATTATTAACCACTTTTTTACTATGGATAATGAATTGAAAAAATTAGGCCTGACACCTAATGAGATAAAAATATATGATGCGCTTCTTGAAATTGGTGAAAATACGGTCGGACCGATTATAAAAAAGGTTGGCATACACCGCCAAGTGGCTTATGACGCGCTGGATGGTCTCGAAAACAAGAAGATGGTAGTTTCCACTACCAAAAACAACCGTGCTTATTATAGAATTGCTGACCCCAAAAATATTTTAGATAACATTCGTCAGCAGGAATTTATTGCGAAAGGCTTGGTCAATGAGATAAAACAAAGATTGGCCGGACAAAAGAAGGGTCAAGAGATACGAGTATATGAAGGTGAGAAAGCTTTTCGTGAGCTGACAATGAGAAATGATGATTTGCAACCTAGAAATTCAGAGTATCTCGTTGTTACGGGCGCAGGGGCAAGATTTAGAGAAATTATGGATAAGTCCGGTGTGTTTGAAAGAAGCAATCGGATCAGAAGCAAAAAAAATATCAAAACCAAGCTGATACTGTGTCATATTAGTCGCCAGGAAGCCAGCGCTCTAAATAGAGCTAATTCAGAAATACGCTTTCTTTCTGAGGGCTATGTTTCGCCAACCGCTTTTGCTATTTGGCATGATTCCATAAACTTGATTTCTTATGGCAGTGATATATTCTGTGTAGAGATAAAAAATGACGATTTTTACAAGGCCTATCTCAATTATTTTAATTTTCTTTGGAAAATAGCCAAAAAGTAATTTTTTTTGTTCGTAAATTCCGTCGCTCGCTGAAGCCGCTATGTCAGGGGCGCAAATTCATTCTGAATTCTGAAAGAAAAATTCGAGCTTCCGCATAAAAACAGCTCAAAAATTAAAAAAGTGTACATTTTCGTTTCAAACAAAGGATTTTTTAGTTCAATTCTGCTTACGGATTGTAAGTTCTGATTAAAGGCTTTCGCGAGCATTTTTTCGTTGGGAAAGTTTTTATGCAAAATTTTGCATTGTGCAGATAAGTCATTATTTGCAGTTCTAGTTGGGTTGACTTGCCAGTATCTATTGACGGATAACGACTACTATGATAATATTCTTTGTTGGAATAGGTAGTTAAATCTGCGCAAAAAACGTTATTTAAAAAGGAGTATACCATGTCTGAATTAGGATCCATTAAACCATCAGATGTTCAGAGACCGCTTTTTGACACGCCATGGCAAAATAGTGAGAGAGAAACCATAGCAACGAACATTCTCAAACTAGCCAGATTTTCCAAGAAAGATTGCTGGGAATCTTTCACTTGGGAGGATTATGAAAAGTTTTGCTCTCATCATGTCTCAAACATGGAACACATGATTTTGGATGAGTTTGTAGGAAAGGGATATCTTTCCAAAAATACGGAAGGGGTTTACAACTTCACCAATAAAATCATCGGGGTTTATATGATGTACTGCGATTAAATTCGCAATGAGCCTACCACGGAAGAGTCTTCCGTTTCGGTAGGCTTTTCTGTTTATAAGACAAGCCTTAAATTTGCTATATTAAATTAAAGCTTTTATCTACAAACCCAGTTCTCATGGCATTAATTAGCCCGCTCAAAAATATAAAATTATCTACACGGGGCTTAACAAGAGAATTTTTCAGTTCTAACTTTTCGAAATAAAATTGCCTATTTTTCATCCCAGGCTCAGTCGAGTTTTTTTGATGCGTAAAAATCTTTTAATTGAAGCATTTTATTACAAAAAATGACGCATAGCCTTAGTTCCAGCCATGTTGCTTTACGGATGTTCTTTGAATTCACGCATTACCTATGTTTTTTATGGCATCCTTTTTAAACTTAACTACTGAAAGATATTTAAACTTGATGGGTACTATATAATGGGTATATATTCATAATATAAACTCAGCTAAGAAACTAAAATAGAAAGGTGGGTGATAAATATGCCACGACAAGATAAAACAGGACCGATGGGAATGGGATCCGGAACTGGAAGAGGAATGGGTTCTTGCGGGAAAGGATCTGGTTTGGGAATGGGCAGAGGTTATGGAAGAGCGATGTGCGGTTGGTTTTACCGAAAATACCAAGCAATGCCGAAAGATGAAAGAAAAGAGCTGTTGAAATTGGAAATTGAAGATTTGAAACAAGAAATGCAAATGGTGGAGGAAGAACTGAAAGGACTGGAAAAGTAGTAATTTCCATCGGAAGCAGTCTTTCTCCTTCTTCAGCTAGCAAAGAGGGAGAAGATTGTTTTTGATGATATAATAAAGTAAATTAAGAAAATAATATGACGAGACCAAAATTATGCAGGCGATTGCGATTTAAGCCCAAAGCGCACTATTTCAAACCCCAAGGAGTTCCGATGGCTGAACTGGAAGAAATAATTTTGACTAAAGAAGAAATGGAAGCGGTTAAGCTTAAGGACTTTGACGGGATGGAACAAATTGAAGCTTCGGAAAAGATGGATACTTCACAAAGTACGTTTCAGCGGATTTTGTCATCCGCCAGAGTTAAAATTGCTGAAGCGATCGTGAAAGGAAAGGCGTTAAAAATAGAAGAATAAACCAACGACTCGAGTCTTATCTGGCATAATCAAAATATAAATCCTTTTGTCATAATTCCAGTTCCCACCGCATTGGCTTGAGCTGAGGTGCCTTTCCTATATTATAACGATAATAATATATCGACAAACGATAAATTATAGATTATAATGTAGTTATTAACAATAATTCAAAACCACTATGAAACGAGGCTCGATAATTTTCTTAAAGCTGATAATTGCTTTTGTCGGAATCGGCGCGCTCGCCCTTATGGTTAAATTTCCTCAAACTGAGGGAAGAGCTGCTAATTTGGATCTGATCGGTATTTATACGGATCCGTTTATCATCTATATTTATGTGGCTTCAATCCCATTTTTCACTGCGCTATATCAAGCATCGAAGCTATTAGGATATATAGGGCGGAATGAGGCATTCTCACAAGCTTCCGTAAGGGCTTTACGGAATATAAAATATTGCGCGCTAATGATCGTTGGTTTTATCGCAGGAGCGGAAGCCTACATAATAATAAGCAAGGACGGGTCAGATGATATCGCAGGCGGTGTCGCCATGGGGATCTTTATCGGTTTCGCTTCCGTAGTCATCGCTATCGCAGCGGCTGTCTTCGAGAAGCTTTTACAAAATGCCGTAGACATAAAGTCTGAAAACGATTTAACAGTTTAAAAATATGGCGATTATAATCAATATCGACGTGATGTTAGCTAAGAAGAAAATGAGTGTAACTGAGCTTGCTGAGAAAGTAGGCATCACGATGGCGAATATTTCCGTGTTGAAAAATGGCAAGGCAAAAGCGATCCGACTATCAACTCTGGAGGCGATATGCAAGGCTCTGGAGTGCCAGCCCGGAGATATTTTGGAATATAAAAATTAGCGATCTAATTATGCAAAATAAATCAAGACTCGTCGTATGGATATCTCTTGCAGCGTTGATATTGTCGATACTTCTGGCGATGCAGTTCCAATCATTTACTGACGAGGTGCAATCGGACGAAGCCGTTGCTTATGCGGTCCTGTTTTTGGCCATTGGCGCCATCTATGAACTATGGCAATGGCTCAAAGCGCGCAATAAGATGTATCGCGCCGCTTTTGGAGTCGGGTTTTTCGGACTGTTCTTTCTTGGTTGGGTCAGCGGCGCGGTGGGCATTATCGGAAGCGAGAATAACCCCATCAACTTGATGTATTGGGCAGTGCCCTCCGTAGTATTCATCGGATCTTCCATATCACTTCTCAGATATCGCGGAATGATGTATACATTGTTTGCGGCAGCAGCCGTTCAAGCTTTAATTCCCGTGATTGCGTTGGTTATTTCGCCAGAAGTAAGTTGGGGTAACGCAGGCGTTGCGGGCGTATTCATGGTAAACGGCCTTTTCGTCGCGTTATTTGCGATATCGGGGTTATTGTTTCGGCGCGCGCAAAACAAGAAAAACTAAAAATAGCATTTATAGTCCAAATAATATATCTTTTATCCATAAATCCGGTCCTGCCGTATCGGCAACTAAGCGTCTCAAGGGAAAGTACGGATTAAACACTATGCTTTTATTGCGTGAAAAACCAAAAATTGTTATAATATAAATACAATTTTGTTTTTAAGATGTGCTGGATGGAATGATGGGTGGCCTAACCGGTCCGGGGCTGTGATGGCGCTTAATTGGCGATAAATTTGTTAAGGAATGACGAAAAGGAGTTTTGTTCCGGTCGGTATGGCGGCGTTCGTGCTGGCTTGCCTGATTGGCGTTTCGAATGTATCGGCGCGCATTGAAAAAATAGAGATGGCGGTTGAAGATGATTTCCAGGTCAATCCGGCCCAGATTAGGATTGAGGCGTATCCCGGCGACGTGGCCAGACAGGAGGTATGGGTGGATAACCGGCTAGGGGAAAAGCAGGAATTTCTGGTTGCGGTGGAAAATCCCCAGGGTTTGGCGGGTGACTTGGTCCAGGATGGCGGTCAGCAAAGCGGCGTCCGTATGGAATATAGCGCGAAAGATTGGATTAAAAGCGAATTATCGAGATTCATCATCACGCAGGGCGAAAGGCAGTTTTTTGATATTGAAATCGCGGTGCCATCAGGCGCCGAAGCCGGTGAATATTACGCCCGTATTTTCGTGGCGGCTTTGCCGGAAGGCAGTGTGAGCGAACTGGATAATAGGATTCCCGCCAATATGAAGATTATGGACCGGGTCGGAGTGGATGTCGTGGTTGATGTCAAAGGTTTTGCGAAAAAAGAGGGCGCGTTAGTTTCGTTCGAGGTGGGCAGGCCATGGTATCAAAACTTGGATGTCAACTCTTGGCGGGTGGATTATCCGGTTAGTTTCCTAGTTAATTTCAGGAATTCCGGCGTTGAACGGTTGCGTCCGTATGGATCGATTGAAATCAGGAACGCCTTAGGATGGAAAGTCGGCGATATTCCGGTTGAACCGTTCAATGTGTTGCGGGACTCCGCGAGAGGTATGGTGTATAATTGGGAAAGAGATTGGTTCTTGGGTGGTTACTATACGGCGACGCTCAGGCTGCAGCGAGGCGATGACAGACAGGGTTCGGATACTGCGACGGTTTCCTTTTGGGTCGCCCCGTGGAAGGAAGTCCTGCTGGCAGGCATACTGGTTATCCTGTATAAGCGCAGATCGCTGTTTTCCAAGAATAAGAAAGCGGATATTGAGATGAGACAAGGCAGGATTTCATATGAAAAGTCCGTCAAGCCTAAGAAAAAAACCTATTTCGATATAAGAGTGACGATCCATAAGCCATCGCACACGGCGGAGAATAAAACAAAATAAAATGTGGAAGCAGAAAAATTTTTTTCAGAAGTTGTCCGTGATTATCCTGGTTTGCGGGGTGACCTTCGGTTGCCCGGATATTTCCCAGGCTGCCAGTTCGGAATCCGTTTCGGTCGGGATCAGTATCGTTTCTGAAAACTTAGAGAAACCGGTCGTGAACGTGCAAGTGGTGGATGATTATTTTCTGGCGCTTTCCGGGACGACGGTTGCCAATGGCGAGGTCCATATTTCGATTACCGGTGATGGCGGTTATTCCAAAACGGTGACGACGTCCGCGGATGCGGATGGCGACTGGAGTTATGAAACCGAGGCATTGAATGATGGCATATATGTCGTTTCGTGTTATGTGGAGGACAGTCTAGGCAATAGGAGCGCCGATTCGGATGAAAAGACCGAGGAAATCGACCTGAAGGCCCCGGATTTTTCCGTGAAGGTCATCGGTGAAGGTGAAATTAAAATAGAAAGTTCGGGCGGAACGGGATTCCCGGGCGGAACGGTACATTTGAAGATTACCGGGAGTGATGGAGCATCCGACGACATCCGGCTGGAGCTGGATGTTGATGGCGACGGGGATTGGGATGATGTGATAGATTCTTTGTTGCCTGGAGAATATTCAGTCGAAGTTTTTACTGAGGATAATGACGGCAATGAAAGTCCGACGGTTTCCCATAGTTTCCGCATCGAAATCGCGGAAGTTGCCGTTATCGAAGAAGAAGTTTTGCCGGTAGAGCCCGAAATTGTCACGGAAGAACCCTTGCCGATCGCTCCGGGATCGGAAGTGATAGGCGGCGTGCCGGTCTTGTCGCCGGCGATCGCTGAGGTGAGCGGCGGTATGGAAAATCTGGTTGATGGCATATTGAAAAGCGAGGTTGTGAAAAAAACCAAAGAGGTCCTTATGGCGGGTCTGGAAAGCGTGAATGCGTCCATGAGGTTTGCCAATGAAAAATTAAAAGTCGCGGCCCAGGCTTTAGACAATCCGATCGGGCAAGCGGTGACGACGGTCGCGGCGGCTTCCGGCGTGATGTCGATATGGTCCATCATTTACAACGCGATATCGACGACGGCTGGAAATTCTTTCATATATTTCGGTAATAGCTTCCTCCTGTTCTTCCAGTCTTTGTGGCGGCGAGGGGTCAAGAATTGGGGTACGGTATTTGAAAGTGAAACCAATATGCCGATCGATTTCGCGACGGTGAAGATATATTCGAAAGACGGAAGGGTCTTGGACAGCGTATTGACCGACAAGGAAGGGCGATTCGGCTTCTTGGTGGCGGAGGGGTTGTATTCGGTTGAAGTGCAAAAGGACGGCTTTGTTTTCCCTTCCAGAGTCAACAAGGAAATGTTCGATAAGGATTTGTATAAGAATATCTATATGGGCGGACAAGTCCATTTTGAAGCTGACCAGGTCATCAATTTCAATATCCCGATTGACGTGCAAGGCAGGAGTCTGCGCGAGTCCTCGAAGGAAAAAATCAAAGCCATGTCCCTGCCATGGAAAGCCTGGTTGCGGATTATCCAGAATGTTATTTTCGTGGCCGGATTTCTGCTGGCGATTTTCAATGTCATTTATCTGACCTCATTGATATCGATAGTGTTCTTCTTGGTATATGTGGCTGTGATTTTTTATCAGATATTCGGGCATCAAAAGAGCTATGGGAAGCTTATCGATAAGGCGACCGGAGAGCCGATTCCTTTCGCGGTCGTGAGCATTTTCCATCCGCAAGATCCGAGCAAAAAGATCGGCTTTGTGATTTCCGATATGATGGGTCGGGTATACCGGCTTATTGAGAACGGCAAATATGATCTCAATATCAAGGGCAAAACCTTAAGCGGACATGATTTTCATGTGAAAGAAGCGGCTAAGGTTAAAAACGGGGTATTGAATGAGAAGGTGGAGATAAACCCTCAAAAATAACATCGTCCTATTCCAATAAATCATCAAAAATCCTCGCCGAAGGGGATTTTTTGATTGTAAGGCTTGTTTAAGCCAATATCCGGTAAGAGTAATTTTTTCCGTGGCTTGTTTAAGCCATAAAATCCCATAAGCCTTTGACAAGCAAAGGTTTTTTTGCTATACTCCACAGTCATGCTTAAGCCAGGCCAGACTTGGCTAAGATTGGCAAATTAACAATTAACGACAATTAATGCGTGTCATTAGTATGCTTGTGATGCTGCCGATGTTGTGGGCGACTATCGCCCCTCAATATGTGTCGGCTGCAGAAATAACAAACACTGATGAAACAAAAATAAAGTTCAAAATAGAAGACAATATCGACATAGTTGACGGGATTATCCGAATTGATCAAGGTGCTTTGAGGAACGCCCCGTATCATTTTCCCGGCTATGAGCCGGTCAAAACCCCGGATGAATTGAAGCGGGAGAAGGTGCTGGCTAGATTCAAAGATAAGATAGCTAAAACGGTTTTCCCCGAGGGTAAATTCATAATCAATGCGTCGGCCTATACGGCAGCCGCGGATGAGTGTGGAAAATCCGATGGAATCACGGCTAGCGGGTTGAAAGTCAAAGAGAGACATACTATCGCCTGCCCTCCGCAGTTTCCCTTGGGGACCAAAATAAACATCGAGGGTTATGGCAATTTCGTGTGCGAGGATCGTGGGGGCGCGATCAAGGGCAACCACTTCGATATCTATATGCAGACCAAAAAACAAGCTTTCGCCTTCGGTCGGAGAAATCTGCTGGCCGAAGTCATAAATTAGGCTTGAAATAGCAAAAATGCCTTGGGTTATCCCAAGGCATTTTTGATTGACCGTTAGGGGTATTTTTGATAAGCTGGAATAGTATTATGAAGAGTGGTCCGATGGCCGAGCGGTTAGGCAAGGGTCTGCAAAACCCTGTACAGCAGTTCAAGTCTGCTTCGGACCTCAATGGAAATTTTCCGGTTCCCTGCCGGCAGGCAGGAATTCCGGATGCGACCTCAGTCTAATCGTATGCCCGGGTGGTGAAATGGTAGACACAAGGGACTTAAAATCCCTCGACCGCAAGGTCATGCGAGTTCGAGTCTCGCCCCGGGCACATAATGGCCGAATGCGTATCGATATTATTTTTTTAAAGGGATATCATGACTGAAATTTTCAAGGGCATAAGCGATGCCGAGCTTAAATCGGATTTGGTATTAAGGGAAGCGGCTAAGAAAAAAACGCTGGAAAATTTAGAAAGATATATTAAAGGCGAAAAAATAAGCAAGTGGGAGATGGAAACGATATTGACCTGTCCGGATATCCCTTCGTCCAAATGGGTGGATGAGGTGCGGGAATCGGCGGAAGGGGGATGTTTGACAGAGGAGGAGATTGATAGGGCGGAAAAGAAATTGGCCCTGGTGGAAAGCGCATTGGCGAATGCCAAGTTGGATCCGGAAAAAAATACCGGAGATGATTACGGCATATTGACGCAAAAATTCGAGTACGCGAAGAAGTTATTGGAAGAAAGCGGCAGATCGGAGCAATCCTCATAAAAAACATACTAAAAGCATACCGCAAGGTATGCTTTTTTGATCGGATAGTCGTGCGGCTTTCAATTTATTTTCGCCAGGACTTTCGGAATTTTTTGGAAATCTTTCAGGAGGATTTCCCGCATACTGCCGTTGTAAAGCGCGGCGGCCGGATGGTATAGCGTATAGAAATTTTGTTTACCGATGCCGGGAATGGTTTTGATGACCAGCGTCCCATGGATCTGGGAAATTTTCTGTCCTGGCAAGAACCTTTCCATGCTGTGGCGGCCGAGCGTGGCGATCAGCTTGGGACGGATGATTTTGATCTGTTCCAAGAGCCACGGCCAGCAAGCGGCGATTTCTTCCGGCGACGGATCGCGGTTTTCCGGCGGCCGGCATTTGCAGACATTGGCGATGTAAACATCCTCGCGCTTGAACTTGACGCTGGCGAGCATTTCATTCAGGAATTTTCCGGCTGCGCCAACGAAGGGCTGGCCGGTTTCATCTTCTTTTTTGCCGGGCGCTTCCCCGATAAACATAATCTCCGCTTCGGGGTCGCCTTCGCCGAAAACCACGCGCGAGCAAGTGGAGCGCAAGGTGCATTTGGTGCATTTTGTCATGCGGGCGTCGAGCTCGTTCAGTCGTTCTTGTTTAGAAAGCATAAATTTTATAATTTTATAAACAAATCCTAATTTATAAATCTTTAAACCAATTTTTTAAATATCGGTTTGGATATTAAAAATTATTCCAGATTATGTATTCTAATTAATTCAAATCTATCATCATTCGTGTCCCAGACCGCGAAAGTCGGCGGATAGAAGTCGCCGGTCACGTTGCCGGGATTGAGTAGGGTGCAGTTGCCGATGGTTTCCGTCCAGGGCTTGTGGGTGTGGCCGTAGAAAACAAAATCATATTTTCCGGTTTCAGCCAGCTCTTTGGCTTCCCGGGGGAAATGGATGAAGGCGATTTTTTTGCCAGCGATTTCTGTTTCACCGAATTTTTTAAAAATAAAAGTGTGTTTGTATTTTTTATCAAACTCATGCTGGCGCAAATGGTCGTTATCCATATTGCCGAACGTGAAAAAAATATCCCCGGAAAAATTATCATTCAAAATATCC
>JAUXSI010000055.1 GCA_030679985.1 Candidatus Moraniibacteriota bacterium
TAATGCAAAAAAGCGCTCCGGTCAAGACTGGTTTTCTATGACTTCCTTAATCGAATAATTCATCTGGTTACGGTTCTTGTAATAGTTCTTGATGATGATATCCGCCAACAAGCCGGAAATGAACAGCTGGATTCCGGCCAAAATCAGGAACACGCCGATCAAAGGCCAAATCTTTTCAGCCAGGGATATGTCAAAAAATATTTTTCCCACCGCCATCCAAACAAGAGTGAGCGATCCTACGCCCAAAAGGACCATGCCGACCCCTCCGAACAAATGTAACGGCCGGTTGGCATATTTCCGCCAAAACCAAATAGAAACCATATCCACAAAGCCCTTGATCGCCCGTTTCCAGTTGTATTTCGTCACGCCGTGGATGCGCGGATGATGGCTGACTTTTATCTCACCGACCCGATAGCCTTGCATCTCCAAAATAGCCGGCATAAAACGGTGCATCTCGCCGAACAGATCCACTTCTTCGAAACATTCCCTTTTATAGGCTTTCAAACTACATCCGGAATCGTGGATATTGTCGTGGATCAAAACCTTGCGCAACAGGTTGGCCCCGCGCGAAAAGAATTTTTTCATAAACGAATCCTTCCTTTGCCAGCGCCAGCCGGAAACGACATCGAACCCATTGGCCATCTCCGCCAAGAGCAGTTTGATGTCCGCCGGATCATTTTGCAGATCGCCGTCCATCGTCACCAGGATTTCTCCTCGCGCCTCTTTGATGCCCGCGTCGAAAGCCGCGGTCTGTCCGAAGTTCTTCCGGAATTTAATGAGCTTCAACGGACTGCAATTAGCGCATTCCTGAACAGTCTTGTCGCGCGAGCCATCATCGATAAAGATGATTTCAAAGCTTTTGCCCAAAGCTTGGCAAGCCGCCAGGATCCGCTGGTGCAAAAGTTCCACATTCCCCTCTTCGTTATACAAAGGAACGACGACGGATAGATATGGCTTGTCTGCCGAGAACTGCGATTTTTCTTCCATAAAAATTTGATATGTATTATTGATTACATTTTACGGCAGATTATCCATATTGGCAACATTCCCCGAAAAAATGATATACTACCCTTGGAATATTATTTAAAAAAATTATGAAAATTCTTGTCACCGGCGGAGCGGGCTATATCGGCTCGCACACCGCCGTCGCCCTGCATCAAGCCGGACACACGCCGATCATCCTGGATGATTTCAGAAACAGCAGCCTGTCCGCCATTGAAGGCATCGCCAAAATCATCGGGGAACAACCGACTTTACACACCGGCGATTGCACCGATGCCGAATTCGTGCAGTCCGTATTTTCCACGCATCAGATCGACGGCGTCATCCACTTCGTCGGACTTAAAGCCGTCGGTGAATCAGTCCAAAAACCTTTGGACTATTACAGAAATAATGTCGATTCCCTCCTGACCGTCTTGGAGGCTATGCAAAAATTCCAAACCCCCCGTTTGATTTTCTCTTCTTCCGCCACGGTCTATGGCGAGGCTGATGTCTGCCCCATCACCGAAGAAGCCCCGACCAAAAAAGCCGCTTCGCCCTATGGCAACACCAAACAGATTTGCGAGGACATCATCACGGACGCCGTCGCCAGCCGCGCTTTTCCATTGCAAGCCATCGCCTTGCGCTATTTCAATCCTATCGGCGCCCATCCGTCCGGCCACATCGGCGAACTGCCCATCGGGACGCCCAACAACCTCGTCCCCTATCTCACCCAGGCAGCCGCCAAAAAGCGCGGTTCGCTGACCGTTTTCGGCAACGACTATCCGACGCCCGACGGCACCGGTGTGCGTGACTTCATCCACGTGATGGATTTGGCGGAAGCCCATGTGTCCGCCCTGGACTACCTGGCCAAAAAAGAAACCGGCAAATCCTATTATGATTTTTTCAATGTCGGCACCGGACAGGGCACCAGCGTTTTGGAATTGATCGACACTTTTGAACAAATAAACGGCCTTCCGGTCCCGCATACCATCGGACCGCGCCGGCCAGGCGACATCGCGACCTGCTTCGCCGATGCCCGAAAAATCAAGCAAACCATCGGCTGGCAGGCCAAACGCCCGATTTCCGAAGCCCTCAAGGACGCCTGGAATTGGGAACAAAAAAATAACGCCGTACGGAATCAATGAGATACATAAAAACGGGGCTATCAATCCCCGTTTTTTATATGCACTTCCGAATTATGACGCTAGCGCGATTTTTTCAATTTTAACCAAACGCTTTTCCTGATTTTCCGCGACTGATTTATCGGCTTTATTATCCAGCTTTCCATTCATTTCCACCAATTCAACTTTGACTTCTTTCATTTCAATCTTCAACACGGAAACATCCTCCTTGAGAACAGCAACATCTTCCTTGAGTACGGCGACATCTTCTTTCAACACGGCAACATCCTCCTTGAGAACGGCAACATCTTCTTTCAGCACGGAAACATCTTCCTTGAGAACAGCGACATCTTCCTTTAATACGGAAATATCACCTTTCATTTCTTTAATATCTCTTTTGATATCAACATTATCGGATTTCAAAATATCGATATCTTCCAGTATCAAATCAACCTTTTCCGTCAAGCCGGCATATTGCTCGATAGCGACCTTGCCCTGGCTCCGTATCTCCTCAAACATCGCCAATACATGATCTTCCGAATATGTTTTTGTTTCTTGTTTATCCATAGCCATATTATACCCAATTTGACCCCCTGGCGTCAACATGCCCCCAAATTTGACAAATCCTTATAATTTCTCCGTTTTTTTGCTATAATACGGACAAGGAATCATCGCATTCCGAAACAAAAACACAACTGGTTTTTTTACATTAAAATAAAAACCAACAAAAAAAGAAAAGGACAGAAGGAGGAAAAAATGTTTATCCGATTAATAGCAGTTTTGCTGGCAATCCTTGCCACACCCTATGCGGCCACTGGAATGACCTTTGTTTGGTCACCCAACGATCCCATAGAGAACGTAACAGGGTACAAAATTTATTACGGTCCATCCCCTTCCCCGCCATATGACGGAGTTGGAGCGGACCAAGGAAATTCCCCGATAGATGCGGGGAATATAACCCAACAAGAGGTGACGTTCCCAGCGTCGTATATAGGTCAAACCCTATACTTCGTAGCGACGGCCTACAGTGACCTCTCGGAAAGCGATTATTCGACCGTCGTAGTAGTAACTTACGACGGCTCGACAACCCAAACCGTCATCCTCTCGTCTTCAGCGGGAGAAGGCGGAACCGTCGAGCCTTATGGGGACAATCCCGTTTCCGTAGGAACAGACTTCACGTTCCGGTTTTTTCCTGACCTGGGCTACACCCTGAGCGGACTCCTGGTTGACAGCATATCAGTCAATCCGGAACCGGAATACACATTCTGGGATGTCGGACAGAGTCACGACATAATCCCCATTTTCCAGTTCGTTGAACCTGACCCGACTACGACAGATCCCCCGCCGGATGATACGACGACGGATCCAACTATTACATACACCGGCCTCATTTGGCAGCTCGATTACAATGGCAACGGTATCTGGGACGATCCTGTTATTGATCGCCTCTACTCTTCAACTTTCGGTTCGCCTGGAGATTCAATCATCACCGGTGACTGGAACAATGACGGAAAAACCGAAATCGGAACCGTGACTGTCGATGCATTGGGCACAGGACTGATTTGGCAGCTCGATTACAACGGCAACGGTATCTGGGACGGCACTCCCGTCGATTACAAATATACTTCAACTTTCGGCTCGCCTAATGATTTAGTTATCACCGGTGACTGGAACAATGATGGCAGGACCAAAATTGGGACCGGCACGGTAAATTCGTCCGGTGGCCTGACTTGGTACCTGGATTACAACGGCAACGGCATTTGGGATGGCACCGCCATAGACCGGATGTACGTTTCAACCTTTGGCTCACCGGGAGAC
>JAUXSI010000001.1 GCA_030679985.1 Candidatus Moraniibacteriota bacterium
CGGAAATCCGGTCCGCCAGTTTCTGGATCGGTGCCTTGGAACCCTGGGCTTCTTCCACGGTCCTGATGATTTGCGCCAGCACCGTCCCTTCCCCGGTTTGCGTGATCCTTATTTTCAAAACCCCGTCTTCGTTCAAAGTCGCGCCATACGCCTTCGAACCGGCTTTCTTTTCCACCGGCATCGACTCGCCGGTCAGCATCGACTCATCGACCTCCGACTGTCCTTCAATCACTTCCCCGTCAAGCGGGATTTTTTCACCCGGCTTCACCAGGACGGTATCGCCGATCCGGATCTCCGAAATGTCCAACTCGCGCTCCTGCCCATCGATCAGCACGCGCGCTTTCTTGGCGCCGAGCTCCATCAATTTCCGCATCGCTTCTCCGGCTTGTCCGGTGGATTTGGCTTCGAAATATTTGCCCAGCAAAATCAAAGTAATGATAATCGCGGCCGCTTCGAAATAACCTTCCTTTTCAATGCCAAACAACAATTTTTCCACTACCAGCCACAGGCTGAAAAAATAAGCCACCAGCGTTCCTAGCGAAACCAGGGTGTCCATATTGGCTTGCAGTTTTTTCGCTTGTTTCCAGGCCATCTTATGGAACCGCCAGCCGAAATAGAAAACCACGGCCGTCGCCAAAACAACGTGGACATACATTATCAGATCAATATCCAAAATTTTTATCCCGCTACGCAATTTATACACCATTTCCAAAGCCAGTGGCGCAGTCAGGATCGCCGACCACAAAAAATCCTGCCAATTTTTTCCGATCTCCCCGCCTTCATGAATATGGATATGATTATCCTCATGAAAATTTTGAATCTGAGATTCGGCATTTCGGACTTGATTTGAAATTTGAATTTTGGAATTTGAAATTTCCTCAATATCGTATCCATTATCAATGATGATTTTTTTGACCTGTTCCTCATTCAAAATATCAGCATCATATTCCACTATCGCTTTCTTGGAAGCGAAATTTACATTGGCGCTCACGATGCCCGCGGTTTTCGCCAGAGCTTTTTCGTTATTGAGGGCGCAACTGGCACAGGTCATTCCTGTGACCCGCAAAATGGTCTTTTTTATCGCCATAATGGTTTTCCGTTATTATCCTTTTAAATCCTTTTTCTTGGTTTCATATTCCTCCTTGTTTATTTCCCCCTTGGCGTACCGCGCGTCCAGGATATCCAGCGCCGGACTTTTTCCGGACGGCATGTTTTTTTGTCCGTCGTCACCGCCGCAACATCCGCCGTGACCGTCGCGATTGAACCGATGGATCAAGGCCACGATCCCCCAAATTATCAGACCCCAGAATATGACCATAAAAATCCAGCCGAAGCCGAAGCCCGTGCCATATCCCCAATTGCCATACATCATATGTTTGTTTAGCTCGCCGATATTTGTCCAGTGACCCATATCGACTGAGCGAATTAAAAAAATTATCACTCAACTATGAATTTCCCCTGCACCATCCCCATCCCGCAACTGAACGGAATCGCGCCGGAATTTGTCGGCGTGAATTCTATCACATTATCCCCCGGCTGCAACGGCTTGGAGATATCCAGACTCGGAACGATTATCTTATTAGTACAACCCGATAACTGGTCGCCTTTCACCACCCATCTGACCGGCACGCCTTTTTTTACCCTGAGCGTGGCCGGAGAAAAACCGGAACTCAAAACCCGCATCTCCACGATTTGTGGTTCCCCTTTTGATCCGATGTCCTGGGCGCCGGCGCTTTCCTGTTCTGATTTATTGGCATCATCCGCACTTAACACATCCGTACTTACTCCGAGCAAGGCCAAGCCGGATTGCAAAGTGAAGACTGCAAACAAAACCACCAGCAGGCCGGCTACTTTTTGAAAAACGACCATCCTGCTGTTTTTTGTCCAAGAGGCAGTGATGCCCAGAAGCAAAAGGGACGGAACGGTACCGAGGGCAAAAACAAACAAAGTCAGCCCGCCGACCCAAAAACTGCCGGAAGCCAACGCGAAAATCTGCATACTTTGCGTGAAACCGCAGGGTAGAAAAAAACTCAATCCGCCTAACAAAAATGGTGCGGCTTTATGTTCGGAATTTTTTAAATCGGACCAATTCTTAGTCAGTCTTTTAGGCATCCGCACGCCCGAATTGGAAATGGATGGCACGATGCCCAAAATATTCAATCCCAGCCAACCCATCACGATTGCGATTATGATCGTAAAAATGGAAATGAAATTCCCGCTGATATTCAATTCACCTCCGATAAGCCCCAGCAGACCGCCTAGGATAAAAAATGCCGCTAATCTGCCAATATGGAAAAACAGGTTCGGCTTGACGGCATTGGCATAGAATCCCTTGCCCGCACTTCTGTATTTTTCCCCGAAAGCGATAATGACCGCCCCGACCACCGCCAGGCAAGAGGAAACTGAAGCGACCAAGCCTACCAAGAAAGCTACGCCATAAGTCATCTTCGAACTTTGGATATTTATCGCATCGATTATTCCGGTGCTTTGGAAAAATCTAAACAAAAATAAAATAACAACTACGATCAAAACCGCCTTGATCCAATCAGTCCATTGAGCGGCGTCCGGACTCCCCTTGGATTCTGGGCGCCCGAGGCTGTCTGGCGATTCATAGGCTTCATATCCGAATTTTTCGGCGATTTTTTTGATTTCCGAAAAATCCGGCTCTGCCCCGTCATAATCAACTTCTCCCGTATTTTTCAGACGGTCCACCCGCACATTTTTTACACCGGGAATCCGGCAGAACTCGTCATCCAGCAGTTTTTCGCAGCTGACGCAGTGCATACCCCGTATATAAAATTTCTTAGTTTTCATAATTAAGCTTCATGGTTTAAATTTTTAATTTCCGAATTATTTAGATAATGAATTGATTTTCAAAATCTCCTCGATCATCTCCCGCTTTCTTTCCTCATTCGTCCCCTTCATCGCGTTGGCAAAACAACTGTTAAGATGCCTTTCCATCAACTTGTTGTTGCCGGACTTCAAAAGGCCGATTACAGCCAGATTTTGCTGGAGGATATCGATGCAATATTCCTTGTTTTCCACCATCTTGATCACATTGCCCAGATGGCTTTGCGCTTTCCTGAGCGCCGTTATAATAGTTTTGTCTTCCATGAAGCTTAAAAATTAAAAATTGGAAATTAAAAATTCGCCCTCAGGCGTGAACCTCCCCCCTAGGTACATCACATACTACACCAGTTGCGTGTCAAATATTTCAACCTTAAAAAAACAGGGATTAACCCTGTTTTTTTATTTCCACTACGCCTTGTCTTTTAATTATTATTTCGCCGTTTTCAACTGATATCAGCGTCGATGGTGGCGAGTCCAATAAGCCATCGTCTACATAGAAATCAGCCTTTTCACCAAAACATTTCCGGGCTTCCGTGATAGTCTTGGCCGCCTCTTTTCCTTCTTGGTTGGCGCTAGGCGCCACCAACGGGCCGGTTTTTCGCAAAAGTTCCAATAAATCCTCT